>NZ_VIKY01000206.1:0-714 GCF_009711925.1 Dolichospermum sp. UHCC 0352
TTAATGGCATTTTATGACGATGATTACCGCAATTAGAGCATATTTGGGAACTAGGAAAAAACCGATCCACAAGGATTAGTTCACTCCCGAATTTCTCAGTTTTATGGCGGTAGGCTTTAGGATTCTCGAATACTTCACCATTACTGCAAACTGCTAATTCTTTGATACCAATGTCAACACCAATGGTCGGTCTGTCTGCAAGTATAGGAGGTTTTTCAACTTCGTATTTAACAGAAATAAACCATTTATCAGCCTGTCTAGAAATCACGCAATTATGAGTTACTGTAATCGGTAAAGGTTCTGCTAAACGTACCCAGCCAATTGACGGTAATTTAATTCTTTTACTATCATTTTTAATTGCTGGTTTCGCCTTAGTTCCTGACTCCAAATAGAAAGAATCACGTTGACCTTTCTTTTTGAATCGGGGTTGTTTCGATGTCTTCCTAAAACACCTATCCCATGCTTGGCGTAAGTCAGCTAACGCCTTCTGAGGGATATTTTTATTAACTTCGTAATACCAAATATGCTCAGATTTTACCTCAGCAACTAACTTTTTATGCAAGTCAATCGCTGATGGTAATTTAAGTTTTTCGCCTTCTTTTTGAGCAGCTAAAATATCCTTGATTTGAGCATTTGCCCAGTTGTAAGCGTGTCTAGCGACTCCAGAAGCCTTGCGAAAAGCTGTAATCTGTCGGTTATTTGGAATTAGTGCAG
>NZ_VIKY01000020.1:0-3352 GCF_009711925.1 Dolichospermum sp. UHCC 0352
GCCCTCACAGACAACTTTTTCAGCACCCCCTATGTATCGTCTAATTGTATCTGCCCAAACCTGACCTGCCGTCGAATAAAAATAACTGTTAGTCCATAGGCTAGGAAGTTTTAATAACTCCGGGAACTCTTTTCTCAATAGATAGGATGACCGACCTTTAAACGCCTTAATAACTTGGTTAATGGCTATATCCGGTTGATGCTCTACAAACAAATGGACATGATCTGGCGCGACTTCTAAAGCCAAAACGTCCCAATCCTTCTCTTGAGCTAAATCATTGATTATTTGTCGAAGACGCTTGGCTATCTCTCCAGATAAAACCTTCCTTCTTCGTTTGGGAATCCAGACTAGATGAACTACAGCGTTGCCTTTAGAATGGTTGCTTGTTCTAAACTCCAAAGTGGTTTTCATGTTGTTTTCTCGTTGCTATTGACAAATAGAATCTAACTCAGTTTCAGTTATATTGGAAAAGTCAAGAAAATAACACAGGTAAAAATAATTGTGTACGGCTGCCAACAGATATTAATTAGCCCGAATAAGGATTTAAAAGCCATATTGGAATATGTTTGTACTGGAGCTAAAAAGCTGACAAATTGCGGTGTTTACTATTCTCGTCAGTTATATTTTAAAACTGGCAAGATACCAAGTAAAGCCGACCTGCATAAACAATTAAGAACTATCCAAAAAAAAACGCCCATTATCAAGCTTTGTACTCGGACACAGCACAACAGATTTTAACTACTGTTGCAGAATCTTTTAAGTCTTACTTTGGACTTTTAAAAGGCATAAAAGAAGGTACGGTAACTCAAAAACCTAAACCACCAAATTACTGTAAAAGTGTAATGTCTATTGCAACCTTTACGGGGCGTTCTTTAAAATTAAAGGACGGAATATTGAGATTCCCTTTAGGTAGTAAGGTAAAAGCGTGGTTTGGAATAGACGCTTTTTATATCCCTATGCCCTCAAATCTGGACTTAATCAAAAGTTTGTTCAAATCCCTACTGCAAAACTAAAAAACCGCATTGCTCAACTGTGTGAACAATACGGTATCAAGTTTGTTGAAACTGAAGAATCCTATACCTCAAAGACATCGTTCCTAGACAATGATTTTCTACCTACATTTGGTGCAAAACCCGAAGGGTGGAAAGAGTCAGGGAAAAGAATTAGCCGGGGTTTGTACTGTTCTCAGGACGGCACAAAAATTAATGCAGATTGCAACGGTGCGGTCAACATAATCAGAAAAGTAGCTGCGATATTTAAGTTTGACTTAATTGGAGTAGGTAGAGGTTGTTTAAGTCAGCCTACGAAAGTTCTTTTATGGACTCTTCAGAAATCCCCGCGTCTTCAGACCGGGGAAGCTTAAACACTAAAATGGTATTTTGTCAGTCACAGTTAGATTCGTTTCCCATGGCACTGACTCTACTTTTGTTTCCCCTTCCCCAGACTCCACTGCCGTTCGTAATGCCGGATATGGAAATAAACTTTTAAATCCAGCCAAACGTTCTCTTGATGCTTCTGGTGCAGTATTCCAAAGACTTTCATAATAGAAAAAAGCTACACCCAGTCCCCGTTGTTGGGCGGCACGAACTTGAGATTGAATCTGTTGAATTGATACGGGTTTAGTTCTTAAACCTGCCATAACACCGATTCCCGCAGGAATTTTTTGTTTTACTTCTTCCATTTCTGGACGGGAAAGCTTGCCAATAAAATGATCTAAATTTTCCTTATAAACTTGCACAATTAACTCATCTACTATGTCTAATCGTACCCAGTTCAACCAATCTTGGAGTTGAAATTTATAGGCATGATTATAGTAATTAGGAGAAACAGAAAAAATCATTTTCGGTTTGATTTGTTTGACTGTTTGATTAAGTCTCACCATGAATTCTGTAATTTTATTTGCCCGCCAATTTACCCATTCTGGGTTTTGAGGATCACTGGGTGGCATTTTTTTAGTTTCTTCTTGATATAAGGCAACCGTATATTTATCGTAACCAAATTCAGAAGGTAAACTGGTATGATCATCAAATTGGATACCATCAAGATCATACTTGTTAGTAAGTTCTACAAGCAAATCGCTAATAAACTGTTGTACTTCTGGATGAAACGGATTTAACCATGAAACCTCACCGCCGGCACTAATAGATGTTTGATTACCATCTTTTTTTTGTGTTAACCATTCTGGTTTATTCATTGCTAATTCTGAACTGGGAGGAGTCATAAACCCAAATTCAAACCAAGGAATTACCAGTAAATTTTGCCGATGAGATTTATTAATTAAATCGGCAAGAATATCATGTCCATCTAAACCTTGAAAGACAAACGGTTGGATTTCTAACCGCTTGGCTACTTCACTAGGATACATGACATAACCAGAATTCCAAACTACGGGATAGATAGTGTTAAAATTGAGTTTTTGGAGTTGTGTGACTGCTTCCTGAACTTTAGTCCTATCTTTAAGAATATCAAGATCATTATTTGTCATCCATACACCACGAATTTCTTGCCGTGATGTTTGGGCTGTTACAGGTGTAAAGGTGTTTCCCCATAAAACTATGAGTAAGGAAATTAAAAACAAGGGCAGAAATGACTTTTTCAGTATTTTCTGAAAACCAAATGAATAGAAATTGAATTTCATTTTAATTTGAAATTATGGCAATGATATAGTATGAGTCAGGAGTCACCGAGTCACCGAGTCACCGAGTCAGGAGTAAAACTGACTTGCTGTATGGCTTTGAATTTAGATTCTGTACCTAATTAATCTGTAATCTGCTATATTTGACGGATTTAATCAAAAGTAGTGCCTGTTCTGAAAATTTTTTTTATGGAATGCAAAAAAATAGGTTTTGAGATTTTATTGATTGACAATGAATTATATCTCGATCTGGTGCAGTTAAACACAAAATTCCAGGTTTATGGCTATGAATCAGGATGCAGAAGATTGCGTCTAACCAGACTGGCGACAACTGTAGCTAATTCCACTGGTTCAATGGGTTTGGGCAAATGTAATTGAAATCCTGCTTGTATGGCTTGCATCCTGTCCTCTACCCTAGCATAAGCTGTCAATGCGGCTGCGGGAATATTTCCGCCTTTGTCAGGGGACAGCGATCGCACTTTACGAATTAATGAATAACCATTTTCCCCTGGCATCCCAATATCACTAATCAAAACATCCGGTGTCCACAGGGTAAGCATTTCCAAAGCTTCTTGGGCTGATGATACTGCTGTAACTTCCGCTTGGCATTCTTGTAGAACTGTAGCAATAAATTCACGGCTATCAACTTCGTCATCTACAACTAATACTTTTAGGCCGTTTAGTATGGGTTTTTAATGGCATTTTATGACGATGATT
>NZ_VIKY01000207.1:0-4962 GCF_009711925.1 Dolichospermum sp. UHCC 0352
AATAGTTCTCCAAATGCTTCGCCCGTACAGTGGTCGCATTTGGAAGATAAATTATCGGTCATTGCCAAAAATAGTTCTCCAAATGCTTCGCCCGTACAGTTGTCAGTTGTCCTGAAAATAACCCCAAGGAACAAATAATTTGTGCAGTAATTTGTGGGGTAGAAGAAAAATCAAATGAGATAACAGCAATACCCGAATTAATTAAAGTATTAGATATGACTGGATGTTTATACTCAACACACCTTAATTATTTGATTTAAGCGGGTAGGGGTTTAGCAATGCTAAACTCCTACAAATCTAGGTTTTTCGTGATTTCACAAAAGTCCATGTCCCAACCGTTTTGAGTATATTAATATATATAAATGAACAAAATAAATTTATTATTAACAATAAATAATTACCCTAAATTTATTAAATTTTTAGAATTTTAATCAAGAAATTAATCAATTTTTGAATGAAATTAGATATTTTTACAAATTGATTCACTAACATAGTATTTTGTCAAAAAAAATTAGATGCGTTTCCCCTGAATAAACTCCCTGTCTAATAGCAAAAGTCGGTTAAAACCGACTCATGAAAAAACGCAAGTTTCTAACCCACAAACATCATAGAAAAATTACGTCCAACTTGCTAAACGGGGAACTTTCATCAATTCTTGACTGAGGCTATCGTGCAGATAACCATTAGTAGCTAAAATTCTTCCCGACTCAATTTTGATCGGAGTCCCATCATAAGCAGTCACATTTCCTCCCGCTTCCTGGACTAATATTATCCCAGCCACAACATCCCAAGGCGCAATTCCCCTTTCCCAATAACCATCAACTCGACCACAGGCTACATAAGCTAAATCCAAAGCTGCTGCACCATCACGTCTCACACCTTGGGTAAGATGGGTAAGATGACAAAACTCGGCATAATTGTTGTCAGGGGTTTCCCGTCTGTCATAGGCAAATCCACTGACTAACAGGCTTTTACCTAATTCCGCTGTTTGAGAAACCTGAATAGGGCGACGGTTACGGGTTGCACCTAAACCAGCAGCAGCCCGAAATAACTCATCCCGAAAAGGGTCATAAATTACTCCCACCTTGGGGACACCTTGAATCATCAAACCAATAGAAACAGCGAAACAGGGATATTGATGGGCGTAATTGGTTGTACCATCGAGAGGGTCAATCGCCCAGAGAAATTCATTATCTTGATTTCCCAGTTTTCCCGACTCTTCAGCCAGGATAGAATGTTGGGGAAAATGGCGACGCAATACTTCTAAAATTACCTGTTCAGAAGCTTTATCAGCAGCGGTAACTAAATCACCAGGACGGCCTTTTTCGGTGATTGCGTCTTCTAATTTACCTAAATAATCTTGTAAAACTACACCTGCGGCTAAAGCTGCTTCTGTAGCAATATCTAGAAAAATTTGCATATTTGTCGGTTGTCAGTGGTCAGTTGTCGGTTGTCGGTTGTCGGTTGTCAGTTGTCGTTTTTTAACGAGAGAGACGGCGAAATTCTCCGGGGGTGATTCGCATGGGTTTATCGGGATTCCAGATGCCTTTTCCCATGATTCTTGCCCATTGTTGGGCGCGTTCTAGGCGTTGGTCGTATTTGTGATTAGGCGATCGCGCTACAAATAAAGCATATCCTTGTTTGACAACTTCTTCATTTAACAACAGTTTATCTTTCCATACATAAGCCAAAGTTCGGTTAAATTTATCCTTAGCTTCTAAATCAAATTCCAGATTCACAGCTTGATTTGCACCACCAATTAAACCTTCTACTAATTGTTTTGCATCCTCACCCCAAGGAAGTTGGCGGATATCTGGTGCATCTAAACCAATTAATCGGACTTGGGAAATTAAATTGGGTTGTGCTTCCATTCCCAAAACTTCCAAACTTTGTCCACTCACAACCCGTGCTATTTTTACATTAGCGGGAATGATTGAGGAATTGTTGTGGCTTTGACAACTCACCAACAGCAACAAACTAGCTAATATAATTATTTTCGGTACAAAAACGCGAAGACGGACTACTACAGCAGCCATCCTCGCTATCAAATTCATTAACATGAACACACAAAAAATCTTAGTCCTCATCTAAGGGTAAACCCGCTTTAACTTTGCCCTTACCAAAAAACCGCCCAAACTGAAGTTCATAAACCTCATCTTCATCTTGTGTTTCCACTTCCAAATCAGAACGAGCGTAACTTACACATAATAAAGCGTAACCTTGGCGACGTAAATCAGGAGAAAGCCCAATGGCTTCTGGTTGATGAATTTCTCCTGATAAAACTCTCACAGCGCAGGTTGTACAAGCCCCATTTCGACAAGAAAAGGGCAATTCTGTCCCATTGTGTTCAGCGGTGTGTAAGATATAGCGGTCTTCAGGAACTTCGAGAGTATGTGATGTCCCAGTTTGGCGATTGTAAACTTTAATTGTGTGGGTTTGAACCATCTTGATTTTTAGATTTGCGGATTTGGAGTTTCACACTTAATTATAAGGAAGAACGCCGAAAACCCTTGAAAATGTGGCTGACTCAGGAAGCCACATTTGGGCTTTAGACAAGGGATGAAGGCTAGAGGCTTTCCTTTATCCTGCATTGACGTTAATTTGAAAATTTGAAATTATTTCAAATTTTAATCCATATTCGTGATACAACTAAATTGTCACTAAAGACATAAAAAGCTACCGAGGGACTCTCGGAAAGTTACGCTTGTCAGATATGATTTCGCCCGCCAGGGCAAACGAAATCAGGGCAAGAACCCAAATATTTAAGGAACCCTGCCTGAAACTGGGATAACTGAGGGATATAGACTGAAACTCTCTATAGAATCTCCGCGTCTAAAGACGCGGAGAGTGTCAAAAGAAGATTGCTTGAAAACTCTGCACTTTCAGGTCAGGGAGTGATGATAGCGCAGCCTGGCCTTAGCCATAAAAATATCTTTTCCGAAATGGTTGCTTTTTTTTTAATCCTATTGTAATATAGCAAAACGAGACACCTGGAGAGATGGCCGAGTGGTTGAAGGCGCAGACCTGGAAAGTCTGTTATGCAGAAATGTATACGAGGGTTCGAATCCCTCTCTCTCCATTCCCCAACAGTAACTAAGTTTGATTTAAAAATATTTGCTTGTAAGCTCACACAGCAGACTTTACCCATAAAACTAAAAGATAATTTTTGGATATAAATAGTGAATTTCGCCCAAAAGTGGGCATTTTGTGTAAAGTATATGCAGGTAAACGGCAAAATATCATATTCACTTAGAAGAAATCGGCTAAAATCTACCTGATAGGTATTAACTCAACCAAGACTGTGGCAACAAATTAGTCAAAATTCAGCTATTGTCAGTTTACCTACAACAACATCCCCACTTTAATATTCAGAGGTATCAATGCAGTTTGACAATTTTAGCAAAAAAACAAACGAATATAAAGAACTTAAAGAAAAACCTCATTGGCAAAGCCCAGCAACCAAAGGCAATATTAAGCCTAAAGAACCTAATCCAGCTAATAATATCAGCTTTAATGAGGATGACAATCGTGGACGAGTAGCAATTTTTATTGACGGGTTAAATTTATTTTATGCCGCATTACAATTGGGAATTGAAATTGATTATGTAAAATTGCTTTGTCGGTTAACAAAAAATTCTCGGTTATTACGTGCTTTCTTTTACACAGGAATGGATAGTGGCAACGAAAAGCAACAGGGATTTCTTTTATGGATGCGTCGTAACGGCTATCGTGTAGTTACTAAAGATATGAGTGTAGTTGTCGATAATTACAAAAAACCAAATTTGAACGTAGAAATTGCCGTTGACATGATTACTTTAGCACCCTATTATGATACAGCCGTCTTAGTTAGTGGCGACGGAGATTTATCCTATGCTGTTCATGCAGTTAGTAATGTGGGCGCTAGAGTAGAAGTAATTGGCTTGCAAACAACAACTAGCGATAGTGAAGCGCGTTCTAGAAATCACCTAATTGATGTGGCTGATGAATTTATAGATTTTGATAGTATTAAACAACACATTCAAAAAGATTCTACTATCGGGTATAGTTATCGGACTTCTTCTAATTACCAAGTTTAAATTCCCAATATATAAATTTTCCTCCCTTTTTTTGCAATTTTATCGCAACCACCTTACTGGTGAGGGCATTAGTTGATCATAAAATAAAACTCCATCTAAAATAGGGTTTTATTCCCGACTGCTAAGATATTATCCCAACCTCAAATTAAAATAATTTGAGAGGATTTAATCCTGAATTTTATTTGACACTTTTCTCGTATCTGTGCTATACAAGTGTAGAAACAGCTAATTAACATTAATAGACATAACAGACTTTAAAACTGAACTTTAAAGTATGGCATGATCACTTCTTAATTTGTTTTTAGCATTCACTTAAAACATATCTTCAATAGATATATTTTTGAGAACTTATATTATTAAAGGCGTAGGTAGTTCAGTGAATCAAATCCAATTAACTTTAGTTATTAGCTATGTTCTCATGACTGGCTATTTTTTTACTAATTGGTTAACATTTTCTCTTCGTCACCCTACATCTTCCCCACAGGAGAAATTTTTATCCTTGATCATGTTTGTGATCATCACTATTTTATGGCCTTTAGTGATTGTTAACTCTTGCTTAGAAGTGATCAAAAAAGGCAAGTTAGAATTTACTACAGTTGTTCCTGTACTTTTAGTAATATGTGCTTTTGGTATTTCCTACTATTTAAGTTCATTACCTGAACATTGGCTATGTTATTACGATCTATTTTGCCATGTTTAAATACTTGTGAAAACCAGTTTTAAATTGTCGATTATCAATTTTTTCTTGTCTTTTACCTAAGAGGTTGTTTGAAAAGTATTATATGAAACCCATAATCTCCAAAAACCTAACCCCCCTACCCCCCTTCCCTACAAGGGAATGGGGGTTTTAAAGCCTCTCCCCTGCAAGGGGAGAGGTTTGGAGAGG
>NZ_VIKY01000208.1:0-11543 GCF_009711925.1 Dolichospermum sp. UHCC 0352
TTTAAATCTCACCCGTGTTTAGTATAATTGGTATTTTTGTTCATCTGTTCCCCGCAGTTGTTTTGATTGCAGTAGAGAAAAGGCTGTTTCTGATGAACCCAGTAATCTCAAGGAACGTACTGATGATGACCAGTTTTGCAGTAAGCTGATTTGGTTTTTTTTACGTATTTGTGCGTGTGCGGGAGAGGGGGTGGATATTACTTCAACATTGGTAGTAATTTCTCGCCAATCTAGATTTAATCTGCGACATAGTTCTTCAAAGTTGGCATAACTAACAGGTTTACCAGTCAGGAAGTTGCTAATTGTCGCTAAGGACAATCCGGTATCATTAGCCAAGGCTCTTTGGTGGGGATAGCCATTGTGCGTGAGTGCTATTTTAACTTTGTCAATGTGGTCATTATTAACGCATAGTGATCTTGACATTGCTTATCCTGGGTTAATTTATAACATCATCAGTATATATTGGATTGTCTAATTATATCTTACGTATATTCTCATCTTTATGCCGGTTAAAGATGTGGCATAGTGAATTATATTTTTAACTACGGACTATGTATTAATAAAGTTAAGTTATAAGTCACGATAAGTCAGTGCTTCTCAGTACGTAAGTCAGTATAAGGTTGGTTAGACTGGAGCTAGTGTGTTTTACTAGCAGTGCTTGGAAATAGCAATCGGATAATTTCATCTACCAAATTATTAAAGGAACATCATCTAATGTTTAACTACAATGGCAGCCAATATACTTTAACCAGTTATGGAACATGGCAAGAAGCTCAGGCTCAGGCACAGAGTTTAGGCGGAAATCTTGTCACCATTAACAATCAAGCAGAGCAGGATTGGTTAGTCAGTACCTTTGGTGTTAATCAAACGCTGTGGATTGGTTTAACAGATGAGGTGACAGAAGGCACATTCAAGTGGGTGAGTGGTGAAATATCTACTTATACTAACTGGCTTCCCGGTGAACCAAATAATGGCTGGGATGGAGAAGATTATGTAGAAATGAATTTTGGTTCTCCTGGTAAGTGGAATGATTCTTCGAGTAACCAATTCCGCAGAGGCATTGTTGAAATCACATCTCCCACTTATACCCCTATCGAATCAACTGGCAACACCAAACTAGTTAAAGATATAACAGATAAATACTTTACCCAAATAGGGACAAATACCCCAATCGCTATCAAAAACGGTGGACAACAAATCTTCCAAAATATTTACCCCGGATGGCAAACCCTAGCAGCGGAAACTGTAAATGGTGAAAACCAAGTTCTCTGGAAAAATACTGCTGGAAACTATCTGCATATTTGGCGTTTAGATAATAACTGGAATCGTGTTTCTTCTGAAGGACAATTTGCATTAAATTCTGCGGCAGCTTTCACTCAAGAAACTAATTTTGGCATAGATACCAATGGTGATGGTATTATTGGCAGTCCTTACACCACAATTGAATCATCAGGTAACACTAAATTAGTCAAAGATACCGCCAATAAGTTCTTTGCCCAAGTGGGAGAAGGTATCCCAACTGCTATTAACAATGGTGGACAACAAATCTTCCAAAATATTTACGCAGGATGGCAAACCCTAGCAGCGGAAACCGTCAATGGCGTTAATCAAGTTCTTTGGAAAAACATTTCTGGAAACTTCCTGCATATCTGGAATTTAGATAATAACTGGAATTGGGTTTCTTCTGAAGGACAATACGCATTCAATTCTGCGGCGGCTTTCACTCAAGAGACTAATTTCGGCATAGACGCTAATAGTGATGGTGTGATTGGTAGTCCTGCTGGCAATCCTTACATTCTCATTGAATCATCAGGTAACACTAAATTAGTCAAAGATACCGCCAACAAATTCTTTGCTCAGGTGGGGCAAGCTATCCCAACTGCTATTAAAAATGGTGGAGTACAAATCTTCCAAGATGTCTACGCAGGATGGCAAACCCTAGCAGCGGAAACCGTCAATGGCGTTAATCAAGTTCTTTGGAAAAACATTTCTGGAAACTTCCTGCATATCTGGAATTTAGATAATAACTGGAATTGGGTTTCTTCTGAAGGACAATACGCATTCAATTCTGCGGCGGCTTTCACTCAAGAGACTAATTTCGGCATAGACGCTAATAGTGATGGTGCTATTGGCAATCCCTCTAGTCTGACTTTGACAGGTACTAGTGGTAATGACTTCCTCGTCGGTGGTACAAATAATGATGTTCTCACTGGTGCGGGTGGTAAAGATACCTTGACTGGTGGTTTAGGCAGCGATAAATTTGTCTACCAAAATCTTACTGATTCTCTCCTAGCTAATTTTGATGTCATCACTGATTTCAACGCTACTCCAGGTAATGATTTGTTCCGTGTTTCTACGGCATTAGCTGGATTTGTGGATGTGGGAGCAGTTAATACTCTAGATGCTGCTGGTATTGGGGCAAAATTAGCAGCCTTTGGTTCAAATTACGCTGCTCAATTCAGTTTCGGGCAAAAAACCTTTGTGGCTATTAATGACGCAACCGCAGGGTTTAATGCTGCTAATGATGCCATCATTGAAGTCACAGGATTAACAGGAACATTGAATGTTAATAATTTTGTGATTGTTTAGGGGATATTCAGCAAACCATCCTGTAATTGATGCGATATGTGGGGGTTTAGCACTGCTAAACCCTTACATATATCGAAGTTAAGGTAATTCATGTTGATTTAACACTAAAATTAATAATATTGACAGGTTAACTATCACGTTTTCGTCAAATTGTCAATAGTAAATTTTTACTATCTCTCAAGTTAGATCATTTCTGAGCAAATTCATGGCTAAAATTGTTCAAGGAATAGCTATTAATTTTGTAAAGTTTTGTATCGGACTGGGAGATTGATTTCTGGAACTACTGTCAATAAAGGGTTTGAGACTAACATCTTTTTAAAGATCAAAAATTGACAATGGTAACCCAATTATGAAATTCTCCGAAATTATAGCAAATCGCGGAAAGTATTGCAACCTCGTTGATAAATAGAAAAAATTCTCAATTAATTATTAAGAAAATCTAAAGGCAAATTACTATAAGTTATAAATATCAAAAGTATTCTTAGTTTAGGATAATTTTAACTTATGATAAAGCGACGAAAACTGATATATCTGAGAAAGAACGCTGGGGATTAAACTATGAGCATATTATTGGATTATAGCGTTTGCAGTAGCGTCTCGTATCCCTTGCGAGAATTTCAGATCCCCGACTTCTTAGAGAAGTCGGGGATCTTATTGTTGAGCATAATACCGGGCATATCTCCCTTCTAAAGCTAATAATTCCTCATGATTTCCCGACTCCACAATTTGCCCTTTTTCCAACACCAAAATGCGATCGCACTTCCGCACCGTTGACAATCTATGGGCAATAATTAACACCGTGCGGTTTTCCATTAATCTTTCCAAAGCCTCTTGTACCAAAGCTTCTGATTCGGAATCTAAGGCAGATGTGGCTTCATCAAGGATCAAGATTTGCGGGTTGAGCAGGACTGCACGAGCGATCGCAATTCGCTGTCTTTGTCCCCCTGATAAATTCACACCTCGCTCTCCTACCCAAGTATGATAACCTTCCGGTAGTTGCTGAATAAATTGATCAGCATTAGCAATTTTAGCCGCTGATTCCACTGCGTTAATATCAAAAATATTTTGTCCAAAAGCGATATTTTGGGCAATAGTTCCCGAAAACATAATTGTTTCCTGGGGAACAATCCCAATCTGTTTTCTTAAACTATTTAAAGTCACATCTCGAATATTGACACCATCTATGAAAATTTCACCAAATTCAGGATCATAAAATCGAGGTAATAGATTCACAAAAGTAGTTTTACCAGCCCCAGAAGCACCAACCAAGGCAATGGCTTGACCTGGCATTACTAATAAACTAATATTATTTAATACAGGTTCTCCTGATTTATAGGCAAAAGTAATATGGCAATATTCAACTTTACCATTAACAGCAGGTAGGGTAATAGCATTGGGTTTTTCTAACACCGTTGGTTGAATTGCTAATAACTCAAAAACCCGATCAATTGATGCCTCACCTTGTTTAAATTCATTATAATTATTGGTAGTATGTCCAATAGGATCAATTAACAAAGCTGCTGCTGTTAAATAACTAAAAAATTCACCGACAGTTAAATTACGTTGAGATATTTGCCAAGTTCCTACCATTAACAAAGATAACGCACTCACAGCTTCTAAAAATCCCACAATGGGAATTTGAATCGCTTTTAATCTTTCGACTGAATATTTAGCTTTAAAACTGCGTTCTGCCTCATGACTAAATCTATCAATTTCGTATTTTTCGGCTGCAAAAGCTTGAATCAATCGAATCCCGCTAAAAACTTCCGTTAAAATAGCTGATAAATCAGAAATACGACTTTGACTTTTGAGAGAATATTTCCGTAAACGTTCCCCAAACCAACCAATTAAAATTCCCATAATTGGAGCAACAATTACCGTCGCTAAGGTAAGTTGCCAATTCAAATAAATCATGTAAATGGGAATAGCAATTAATTGCAAAACACAGGGAGTAAAATCATGAAAAAGTTTATTAATAACTTCTCCCACCCTGTCAACATCTTCCGTGAGACGATAAGATAAATCTCCAGCTTTAGCAGTTTCAAAATAGCTGAGATTGAGTTTTTGTAAATGAGTATAAACTTGTTGCCGGAGATAAAAAGCGATTCTTAACGCTGCCTTAGCCATGTATAAATCTTGTACAGACTGAAAAAAGCCGCGCACAAGAAAAATAGCAGCACTGATTCCGGCTAATTGAGCGATCGCTAATACATTACCATTCCCGAAGGGAACTGCCAACTTACCCGCGACATTAATCAGGGTTAAAGTTGCCAGTACATATCCCAAAATCCCGACAAAACCCTTAGCAATAGGTTGCCATTGGGTGCGGATATAGGGTAAAAGTTGCCAATAATTAGAACGTGTTTTCAAGTTGTCACATCCACAAAAAATATTTTCCTTTGTTTGACGCTACCAGCTTTTGGTCATATTTGGGAATAGGGATGGGTAAACTGTCATCAAAACAAAGCATTTGATCATTTATTAGCTCTATTTTCTTTAATTATATGAATAACAGATGGGAATAAAGAAACAACAACAATTAAGCCAATTATTGGTAAAAGATACTTATCTAACTGTTCCGCTGGCAAAGTTTTTCCCAGGAAAAATCCTAACAAAGTAATCCCAAATGTCCAAACAAAACCACCAATTAAGTTATAAGACATAAAAGACCGATAGTGCATAGCCCCAATACCTGCTACAATCGGCGCAAAAGTCCTCACAATTGGCATAAATCTAGCTAAGACAATTGTTTTTTTCCCATGCTTTTCATAAAAATCTTGAGTTTTCACAATATGTTTTTTACGAAATAACCAAGAATCATCCTTCTCAAATAATTTTCTGCCAAATTTATGCCCTGTAAAATACCCGACATTATCACCTAATACAGCACAAAAAAACGCACCAAAAATCAGTGCCCAAATATTTAGCAAGTTTTGAGAAGCAACAAATCCAGCCGTAAATAGTAAACTATCACCAGGGAGAAAAAACCCAATCAATAAACCAGATTCAGCAAAGATAATTCCCCATACTCCAAAATAACCCAGCGATTTAATTAATTCCGGTAAATTAAAGTGCATAAAATCCGATTTGCTTAAGAAGTTGCATTCAACATTTTAACGTTCATAAATTATAAAAATACCAAATAAGATTAAGTTTAGATAAAATTATTTTATATTCAAGAGATATTGGGGTAAAGGCGAGAAATGGCAAGATATTTAAAAGTGTTGAGATTATTTTGGAATGCTGCCATTGCGGCAGAAATGGAATATCGTATTAATTTTATCATTTCTGCTTTCAGTAGCTTAGGTAATTTAGTAGGTAGTATCTTTGGTTTGTTCCTATTTTACCGCACAGGCTACACTTTTACGGGGTGGTCATGGGACGCAGCTTTAGTAGTCTTAGGAATTTTCACCCTATTACAAGGCTTTTCGTCTACCTTCCTTGCTCCCAACTTAAATCGGATTGTGCGTCATGTCCAAGAAGGGACTTTAGACTTTGTATTATTAAAACCTATTCGTAGTCAGTTTTGGTTATCTATTCATACCCTTTCCCTCTGGGGAATACCAGATTTAATCTTAGGTTTGCTCATCATTGGCTACGCTGGTAGAAAACTTAACTTAGGAATTGACAAATACTTACTGACTATTTTTCCCTTGGCTTGCGGTTTAGTCATTCTTTACAGCCTGTGGTTTATACTAGGAGCAACAAGTATTTGGTTTGTTAAAATATACAACGTCACAGAAGTATTAAGAGGGTTTCTAGATGCTGGAAGATATCCAATTACAGCCTATCCGGCGGCTTATCGCTTCTTCTTTACCTTTATAGTTCCAGTAACTTTTTTAACAACAGTTTCAGCCCAGTCTCTGTTAGGTCAAATTCAGTTTACCTGGTGGCTAGGTGCGGGATTTTTAGCAATTGTCTTATTCTTTATTTCTACTCAGTTTTGGCGATTTGCCCTCCGTTTTTATACCAGTGCTTCCAGTTGATTATACAGCAGGAGTGAGCAGGCAAAAATTAAGATCCCCGACTTCTGCTGTCATCATCTCCAGAAATTGTGATTTGTCCTGAGAAGTCGGGGATTTGGGAAACCTAACGATTACAACATATCTGGATCTTCACCCAATTCTCGTAATCTGGCAGCCAACCTATCTGCTTTTGCCTTAGCCTCCTCCTCTCGTGATTTAGCTGCCTCTGCTTGAGATTTAGCTGCCTCTGCTTGCGATTTAGCTGCCTCTGCTTGCGATTTAGCTGCTTCCTCTGGTAATAAAACTAGATTACCAGCAACATCATAAAACCGCGCCCAAATTGTAGTTTCCCTTTCTACCGTTCCTTCCCAAGTTCCCAACCATAAACCTAAACGTCTACTCCATAGCCAACCATTTTCATTGGGGATTAACGGCTGGTACTTTTGATTATCATCTAAATGCCATCCTTGTAAAGAACGAGGATTAAATGGATCATAGACAAAATAATCCGAGGTACGAAAAGTTTGTTCATAAAGGTCTTTTTTAATACCTTTATCTATTGCTGCTGTAGAAGGTGACATTAATTCCACAATTACATCAGGATAGCGACCATTCTCGTCCCAAACCACCCAACCTTGTCGAGTGTTAGTACCATCAATATTGAGAACAGCAAAGAAATCGGGACCGCGAAAATCACGATTACGAACCTGGGTGCTGCTGTAATAAATAAACATATTGCCCCCAGTAAAATAATCATTGCGATCGCACCAAAGCTGCTGCAATGATCGGATAAGGACATTCATTCCAGTCCGATGTCTATATGATTCCAAGGGTTCACCATCATCAAATATTAAGTCTGTTGGTGGGTTATGGGTTTCACCATCGTCAAACACATAATAAGTGGATGAGTCATGGGCTTCCCTGTCCACAATGGCTAGATTCTTTTCGGTAGTCATGAGTGATTATCGCCTTTTTCATCAAGCCTAAACTTCTATAATAATCTGCCCAGAGCTTTCTCAAAGTCTTTGACTATAGCGGTAATTGCTTAAAAGTTATCAGAATTTCCGATTTTATCCAGTAAAATTACAGACAAGCGTATATTATATAGTTGGTCAACTCCTTAAAAGACTTCACAGGTGCAAAATGAGTTCAGAATCTAATGTTAAATTCACAATTACTCTTGCCAATCCAGATTTAGATGCAGAGGAGCAGGAACGGGAAACACGGAATCTGCTGCGAGACATTAATGACTTAGATGTGGAAAGTGCTGGACTTGTAGAAGTGACAGAAATACCAGAAGGAGCTAAATCTGTTGGTGGTTTTTTGGTCGGGGCTTTACAGGCTGAGGTCACTATTAGTAATTGTTATAAATTGTTGGCATGGTTGGGCGGCTTGGGTAACAAAAGTATTGAATTGGAAATTGAAGTCAACGGAAAAAAGGTGAAAGTGAAAGCCAATGGTCAGAAAGAACTAACAGCAGCACTGGAATTAGCACAAAAATTTATTGCAGCTATACTCAACACGGCTTAATTACTTGATTCTTCGGGTAGGGGTTTAGCACTGCTAAACCCCTACAAATCTGGGGTTTTCGTGATTTTATAAAAGTCCATGTCTCAACCGTTTTTAGTATAACTAAGAAATTACACAATATAAGGAAAGAATAACGAGATGGCGAAAATAGCCCTACTAATAGGAGTTAGCGAGTATGAGCCTGGTCTTACCCCGTTACCAGCAGCGACAAAAGATGTTGAAGCCATGCAGCGAGTTTTACAAAACCCAGACATTGGCGGTTTTGATGAGGTCAAAGTGCTGGTAAATCCTCCACGACAAGAAATGGAAGAAGCCATCGAAATGTTGTTTGATGATCGTCAAAAAGATGACCTCTTGCTGCTGTTTTTCTCTGGTCATGGCATTAAAGATGAAGAGGGTAATCTTTACTTTGCTACTCACAACACTCGTAAAAATTTACTACAGTCTACAACAGTATCGGCTAAAGTTGTCCATCAAGTCATGAAAAATAGCCGCTCTAAACGCGAGGTGGTGATTCTTGATTGTTGCTTTAGTGGTGCGTTTGGTAAAGAGTTATCAGCGAAAGGTGATGGTTTTGTAGATATCAAAAATCAATTGGGTGGAGAAGGGAGGGCTGTTCTCACTTCTTCAAGTTCCACTCAATATTCCTTTGAACTGCAAGGGGCAGATACCTCAACTTACACCCGCTACATAGTTGAGGGGCTGAAAACTGGTGCAGCAGACCGGGACGAAGATGGTTCGATTTCCGTTGATGAATTGCATGAATACGCCAAAAGTAAGGTTCAAGAAGCCACTCCAGGAATGAAACCGGAGATATATGCTGTCAAAGAAGGTTATAAAATTCAGCTTGCTAAAGCACCTATAGATGATCCCAAGCTCAAATATCGTCGAGAAGTTGAATATTGCGTAAGGGACGGTGAGATTGATAATCTTGGTCGTATTACTTTAGATAACCAAAAAAAAAGATTGGGACTAACACCTGACGAAGCGGCGACTATAGAGGCTGATGTTTTAAAACCTTATCAAGACTACAAAGAAAATTTACAGGAATATCAGAAAGCATTTCTCCAAACAATTAAAGGTAAATTCCGTGTTAGTGATAAAACTCGTGCTAAATTGAAACGTCTTCAGCAAGTGTTAGGACTTAGAGATGAAGATACAGCCAAAATAGAAGATTCTCACAAAAGAAAACTTAATCTAGGTAATCAATTTATAGAAATATTGAGTCTAGGAATTATTAGTTTTGCGGTAGCATGGTATATTAAGCCGGATAAAGAATGTCTTCCATGTAAGTTACCTCCAATAAAAATTACCAACCAATTTGCACAAGTTCACAATGTACCTAAAGGAAAATTTAACTACGGTGGCAGCACTTCCTGGAGTTTTATATACCCAACGTTAGAATCAGAAATTAAAAAGACTCATCCTCAATTTGATATCAACATAAAAAAGGAGTTCGTAAAAGGTTCTGGAATAGGTATTGAGAAGTTAATAGATGGTGAACTGGATTTTGCTCTATTATCTCGTGATGTTTCCTCTTTAGAGAAGGACAAAGCTGGAAAAAAGTATTTTAGTCTTAAAGCAATTCCGGTTGTTAAAAGTGGTGTAGCAGTAGCCGTTAACCCCAAATTAGAGATCACTTTGCTGAATCTTCTTGCAAAGTATCTATTAAGCAATTACAATTTTTCAATTAATGATGCAACAGGAAAAATTCAGTTTTCAAAATCAGGCGATCGCATAAACAATAGCATCTTCTTAATCAAAGTTCAACAAAAACCTGGAACTAATAAATACGAGTTTGTGCCAATTCCTTAATTTTACAACTTTACTAAATAGCGATTATACTAAACACGGGTGAGATTTAAACTTTTGCCAAATGACAAAGAACCCAGATGTGTAGGGGTTTAGCAGTGCTAAACCCCTACGTTTAGAATCAAACAATCAAGCCGTTTTGAGTATACAAATTATCCTTAACCCAACTCCTAAAATTCCGCATAGCCTGACTTCTCCCAATAGTTAAACACTGCCGTACATACTCATTAACTAATTCAATAATAGGAATATTAGGAAAATTAGGACTAGATTGAGATTTTATATATTTCCCTTCTTGTAACAAGAAAATCTCCAAACCTTGTTGTTGATATCGCCAAAATTCAGGAACTCCCAAAATCTCATAATTGTCAAATCGAGTCCGAGAAGTAATATCAATTTCAATAGCCAAATCTGGTGGTGGCTCTATATTTAAATCAATGCGATTTTTGCCAATTACAGCAGCTTGATTTTGAATATAAAAACTCGTATCCGGTTCTACAGCTTGTCTCATTCTTTCATTTTTAAGTGTTGTCGAACCAAAAGGCTCAAAATCAATTTCTAATTTATCTAATAAAATTCTGACTAATTCACCAAATATCTCTTTATCTTTTTCATGTTCAGGTAAAGGAACCATAATTTCTAACCAACCATCACTATAAGAAATACGTGCTGCACGCCTTTCTCCCATTTCTTCTAAAATATTTTCTAACTGCGGCCAACTAATATCCTTGAGTAACATTTGTTGACCAGGGTTGACAATAATTTGTTGCAGTTCTAAAAGCATATCGCCTCAGAGATTGTCAAATTTTTGAGAGTTACCTTTCTTTATAATACGATCACTCACCCCTAAAATTGGTATTTTCGCTAAAATCAACATCTAAGGATTGTTGAACAGGAGAAACCAGGCGTGCCTACACTCGGTGTAAATATTGACCATATCGCTACCATTCGCCAAGCACGGCGCACAGTAGAACCAGATCCCATAGCAGCGGCAATTCTCGCAGAACTAGCGGGTGCAGATGGCATTACAGCCCATTTGCGCGAAGATAGAAGACATATTCAAGATAGAGACGTGCGACTATTGCGGGAAACGGTGAGAACCCACTTAAACCTAGAAATGGCAGCAACAGCAGAAATGTTAGCCATAGCCCTAGATATCAAACCCGATTATGTTACCTTAGTACCGGAAAAGCGGGAAGAAGTAACAACAGAAGGTGGTTTAAATATTGTCGGACAAATTGCTAGAATAGGAGAGATAGTTGATAAGTTGCAAAATGCTGGCATTCCCGTAAGTTTGTTTATTGATGCCGAACCACCACAAATTGAGGCATCTGTCAAGGTAAAAGCCAAATTTATTGAACTGCATACAGGACAATATGCGGAAGCCAAAGACGAAACAACTCGCCAAAAAGAACTAGCTTTATTAGCCCAAGGCTGTGAACAAGCCATTAAAGCAGGTTTACGGGTGAATGCCGGTCATGGACTCACATACTGGAACGTTTACCCCATTGCCGCCCTTCCAGGCATGGAAGAACTAAACATCGGTCATACTATCATTAGTCGGGCAGCTTTAGTAGGTATTGAAAGAGCAGTTCGAGAAATGAAAGAAGCAATGCGGGGTAATTGGTAATTGGTAATTGGTAATTG
>NZ_VIKY01000209.1:0-3531 GCF_009711925.1 Dolichospermum sp. UHCC 0352
ATCTTCCAAATGCTTCGCCCCTACTGACAACTGACAACTGGCAACTGACCATTAAATATTCGTGACACAACAAGATCAAAAACCCTCTCGTTCCTTTGCTGGTATTGCTGGTATTGTTGCCGCAGCAACTTTAATTAGTAAAGTGTTTGGTTTAATTAGGCAGCAAATAATTGCGGCTGCTTTTGGTGTAGGTGCGGCAGCTACAGCTTATAGTTATGCCTACATTATTCCCGGTTTTCTTTTAATCCTACTTGGTGGTGTAAATGGACCTTTACATAGTGCCATTGTCAGTGTTTTAGCTAAACACAAAAAGGAGGAAGCTGCACCTATTGTAGAAACAATCACAACTCTAGTGGGTGGGTTGTTATTAGTGGTGACATTTGCCCAGATTTTTTGTGCTGAGTATATTGTTGATTTAGTTGGTCATGGCTTAGAAGCAACTACAAGAGCGATCGCTATCCGTCAAATCCAAATTATGGCCCCTTTAGCCTTATTTGCTGGCTTAATTGGCATTGGATTTGGGACTTTAAATGCAGCTAATCAATATTGGTTACTATCTATTAGTCCTTTATTATCTAGTATTACTGTTATTATTGGTATTGCTATTTTAGCAGGACAATATGGTAAAGAAATTATTAATCCTGAATATGCTTTAATCGGTGGCATGGTATTAGCTTGGGGAACTTTGGCAGGAGGAATTCTGCAATGGTTAGTCCAGTCAATAGTGCAATGGCGCTTAGGATTAGGGAAATTACGCCTGAGATTTGATTTTAAATCTCCCGGTGTGCAAGAAGTAATTAAAATCATGACTCCAGCGACAATATCATCAGGAATGATGCCAATTAATGTCGCTACTGACCTTTATTTTGCTAGTCCTATTGTTGGTGCAGCCGCAGGTTTTAACTATGCTAATCTTTTAGTCCAAACTCCCTTGGGAATTATTTCTAATATTATTTTACTGCCTTTATTACCAACATTTGCTAAACTTTCTCACCCAGATAATTGGGGAGAACTAAAATTACGCATTCGGCAAGGACTTTTACTGACTGCCGTTACCATGTTACCTTTAGGGGCTTTGATGGTATCTCTATCTGTGCCAATTGTCCAGATAGTTTATCAACGGGGAGCATTTAAACAAGAAGCAACTCAGTTAGTATCTTCGCTATTAATTGCCTATGGAATCGGAATGTTTGTCTATTTAGGGCGTGATGTTTTGGTGAGGGTATTTTATGCTTTAGGTGATGGACAAACACCTTTTAAAATTAGTATATTTAATATTGTTCTCAATGCTGTATTAGATTTAATATTAGTTGAACGTTTTGGTGCGCCTGGATTAGTTTTAGCTACAGTTGGAGTTAATTGTAGTTCCATGTTGATGTTATTATTTTTGCTCAATCGCAAACTTAATGGCTTACCTTGGCAAGAATGGTGTGTACCAATTTTGGGTTTAACAGTTGGGAGTATTATATCGGGTTTAGCCAGTTTTGGAACTTTAATGACTTCTCAACAAATACTAGGTAAACAGGATTTAATTAGTTTACTCATAGAATTATCCATATCTGCTTTCGTGGGAATTGGTGTATTTGCGATAATTGCTTCTAGAATGAATATTCCCGAAGTGAATACTTTTGTAATGAAGATGCAACAAAAGTTTTTGAAGAAATAAGGAACTAGCAATCAAAAAAATATCCCAATCTGTATTATAGATGTAGGGGTTTAGCATTGCTAAAACCTTACTTATTTGCTACTCCCTAAATCAAACCCTAATCCACTCCCCAATTATTGGATAATTTATTTTTTGGGAGTTTTTATCCATAATTTGCTGTTACTACTTGTACAAGTGACAACTTATGCTTAAAATGTCACTTAGCATCTATCGTAAAGCTGAGTTTTGGGCTAAACTCATTTAGCGGTGCTATTTTTAGTTCCCACGTTGATATTTAATTTTACAAGAGGTTATGGACAAAAGTCCAACAGATGGCAGTATTACCCTCCTCTAAGCTGGTGAGGCAGTCTCCCAGCGCGGGGGAGACATTAGGAGATTTCTATTATGCTTACACAGGAAATTCGTAATTCCTTGGATATTGCTGACTTAAATCAGCTTAAATGTGATTTGAATTGTTTACAGCCGGTAGATGTGGGCGAGTATATCACCCAATTGCCCGAAAAACAAAGGGCGATCGCTTTTCGGTTACTCAACAAAGATCAAGCCATAGATGTCTTTGAATATTTACCCACAGAAGTACAGGAAGACCTGATTAACTCCCTCCACGATGCCCAGGTAGTAGACCTTGTTGAAGAAATGAGTCCTGATGAACGGGCATATTTATTTGATGAACTACCAGCAGGAGTAGTCAAACGCTTATTACAACAACTCAGTCCCGAACAAAGACAAGCCACAGCTACGATTCTTGGCTATCCAGAAGGGACTGCGGGGCGGGTAATGACAACGGAATATGTTCGCTTGCGACGAGGTTTAACTGTTGGTGAAGCCCTCAGTAAAATCCGCTTGCAAGATCAAGATAAGGAAACAATTTACTATGCCTATGTCACTGATGATAATCGCAAATTAGTTAGTGTTGTTTCTTTGCGTCAGCTATTATTTACCTTTCCCGATGTTTTAATTAAAGATATTGCCAGCGCCCACGTTGTCAAAGTCAGAACAGAAACCTCCCAGGAAGAAGTCGCCCGGATTATGCAGCGGTACGACTTAATCGCTATGCCTGTGGTTGATAGAGAAGATAGATTAGTCGGTATTATTACGATTGATGATGTCGTTGATATTTTAGAAGAAGAAGCTACAGAAGATATTCAAAAATTAGCAGGGGTCAGTGGTGATGAAGAGGCCTTATCTCCCGCACAAGTCACGATTCGGAAACGGTTGCCTTGGTTATTGGGGATTATGGGATTGTATATTGGTGCTGCCAGTGCGATCGCTCCTTTTCAAGAAGTTATCGCCGCTGTACCTGTCCTCGCCGTGATTATGCCCATATTTTCTAACACAGGTGGCACTGTAGGTATCCAAGCTCTGACTGTCACCATTCGCGGTTTAGGTGTAGGGGAAGTCACACCCGCAGATACGGGAAAAATTCTCCGCAAAGAACTTTTAGCCGCTTTAGGAACAGCCGTAGCTTTAGGGCTGACAATGGTGGCCCTTTCCCTGATTTGGGCTAAACCCCAAGAAAGATGGGTAGCTTTAATAGCCGGGGTAGTTATGGCCACTAATACAATGGTGGCTGTTACTTTAGGAACTTTGTTACCAATGGGTTTGAAGCATTTAAAACTAGATCCAGCTTTAATGAGTGGTCCATTAGTGACAACAATGCTAGATACCATCGGTTTTTTAACTTTCCTCAGTATAATATCTGTTGCTTTAAAGGTGTTTCATTTACAATCTTGAAACTGCTGGATAAACCGAAAACTTCAATAAATTAAGGGTTTTCAGTTTAGAAAGGTGAATTAGGTGCATCACTTTCCCAACTTTGAGACTTTTCTTACTTCCTTCTTCCTTCTTCCTTCTTCCTTCTTCCT
>NZ_VIKY01000210.1:0-608 GCF_009711925.1 Dolichospermum sp. UHCC 0352
GGGACTGAAAAACTAAATACTTGGAAATCTAACGAACTTGATTTAATTGCTTTGCGTTTGGGACAACTACGCTCTGACTTGTGGAATGAGTTCGGGTCGTTGAAAGCCTGGGGTGTGTCTAAATTTGAGATTGACAAACAGCTACGCACATCGAAAGACAAGTATCAATTACCTGCTAAGTTATGGGATTCAACCCTCTACGATGTAATTGATGATATCCACTTGGTTCAGGCTGCTTGTGTCGAAAAGGTGATGAAATATTTGGGTCAATCGTTCCAATCGTTCCCATCTAAAAAAGGGGTTTTACAACTTACATTAGAAAGTCGTGAATGGTTGGAACACCCCAAACTTTGCACATTGATGAGAAAGTTTTGGGATCGAGGTCACACAAAAGTTTGTAACCAAATTATTCTTAGGGCTTTTGATACTAAAATAGACGATAAAGGTGTGGTGTGGTTGCGTTTTGGTGGACTAACTCCATGTCAAACCCTCAAGTTACCAACGACTTTACCGACGGAAGTAAAATGTCAGTTAAGGCTAATCAAGCGTAATTGCAGATGGGAAATACATTACACGACTGACATCCAAAAAGCTGAAAAAAAGACTCA
>NZ_VIKY01000211.1:0-15355 GCF_009711925.1 Dolichospermum sp. UHCC 0352
CAAATTAACGTCAATGCAGGATAAAGGAAAGCCTCTAGCCTTCATCCCTTGTCTAAAGCCCAAATGTGGCTTCCTGAGTCAGCCACATTTTCAAGGGTTTTCGGCGTTCTTCCTTATAAAGAGAAAGCTGACGGACTTGAAAAGATAACTCTACAATTGGAGTGAGAAGGGGGAGTGATTAGCAATAGCAGTTTATATACAAATCAAAGCATCTATTTAAGATATAACCTTTATAAACAGGCTAATTATCTTACGACTATTTCCATTCTGAATCCAGTAGGTTTCACATATGAATAACCAACAAAGAACTAACGGTATTTCTGTCGGTGCGGTAGCAGCTATTTCCGCAGCCGTAATAGCAGTAAGCGGTGGTGTGGCTTGGTTTTCTGGACAGACTCCAGATACTCCCACACCTACCAATTCTTCGCAAACTATTAAGCAGCCAGTCAAGCAATCAACAACCCAACAAGGTAATGAACAGACTGCTAGTATATATTGGCTCAGATCCCAGGAAAATCGGCTGGATTTAGTTCCCCAACCTTTTAAAGTTGCAGCTACCCAACCCAACCAAGTTTTAGAGGCAGCATTTAAAACCTTATTAGCAGGTCCAGGTGAAGGCACAGATTCTACTACTATTCCCCAGGGGACTCAACTATTGGGACTAAAAGCCGAAAACAATGATATTCATGTGAATTTATCCGCAAACTTTACCACTGGTGGAGGTAGCACTTCCATGATGGGGCGTGTGGGACAAGTTGTATATACTGCTACTAGTTTAAACCCTAAAGCCAAAGTATATATTCAAGTCAATGGGAAACCCTTAGAGGTTTTAGGGGGTGAAGGTGTGGAATTACAACAACCACTCACCCGCGAAAGTTTTCAGAAAAATTATCCGCTTTAGTCAGTGGTCAGTAGGGGCGAAGCATTTGGAAGATAAATTATCGGTCATTGCCAAAAATAGTTCTCCAAATGCTTCGCCCGTACAGTTGTCAGTTGTTAGTTTCCCTGTTCCCTATTTAATACTTAATCAGGGTTAATTCTCATTAAAGGCTGACCATATTCTACGGGTTCGCCATTTTGAACTAAAATTTCCATTACCTGTCCAGAGACTTCGGCTTCAATTTCGTTCATCAACTTCATTGCTTCAATTATACAGACACTTTGACCAGCTTTAACGCGATCGCCTACTTCCACGAACGCTGCTTCTCCTGGGGCTGGGGAGCGGTAAAATGTCCCTACCATTGGTGATGGGACTTCAACCAATTTTTGATTAATTGGTGAAGAAGAATGAGGAGGTTGTGCTAATGAATTATCAACAACTTTATTGATTACACCCCCCTCAGACATTGAACTTGGTAAGGCTGTAGATAGCAACTGGGTTACACTGGCACTCCCTACAGCACTCACCGTTCCTTGGGCATTATTGCTAAAACTGACAGCTTTTCGGACTGTTAGCTCAAATTCATTATTTTTGAGAGTAACTTCCGCAATATCTGTTTGGGCAATAGTTACTAATAGCTGACGGATTTCATTAAAGTCTAATGTCACAATTATTTTACCTCCACCTAACTGTTAAATTAAAATTCTAATTAAGGCAGGGATTTAATCCCTCTATAAAAAAGGGATTGAAATCATTAGCACCAATTTGAGATTTTGGACTTCGCTCAGTTGAACGATTTTATTCCTGACTATTCCCTGCCTAAATACTTATCTTCCCTGGTATCAATTTTTATGCGTTCCCCTTGGGCAATAAACAAAGGAACCATGATAGTTGCACCAGTTTCGAGAATTGCGGGTTTAGTACCACCTGTGGCAGTATCACCTTTAACACCAGGATCTGTTTGCACAATTTCCAAAACTACAGAATTAGGTAGTTCTACTTCTAGAACTTGTTCGCCCCAGCGAATCACGTTAACTTCCAT
Source organism: Dolichospermum sp. UHCC 0352 (assembly GCF_009711925.1). NCBI lineage: Bacteria > Bacillati > Cyanobacteriota > Cyanophyceae > Nostocales > Aphanizomenonaceae > Dolichospermum > Dolichospermum sp. UHCC 0352. Next base: position 1,923 of record NZ_VIKY01000211.1, read on the forward strand.
ACCTTCCTTTAGGTACTTGACGCGATCGCCAATTTGTGCTGAAGTTAATCTACCTTCCTCATAAGTTTCCATATCCATAAAGATAAACTCATCGCCTTCTTTATAGGTATGTTGCATCGTCACTTTTTCCAAAGTTGCCTGGGGAACGCTTTCCCCAGCCCGAAAAGTTTTTTCTAACTGTTTCCCAGTTTGAACACTTTTTAATGTTGTCCGTACGAAGGCAGAACCCTTGCCTGGCTTAACGTGAAGAAAATCTATCACGCGCCAAACCGAACCATCTAATACAATTGAAACACCAGGTCGAAAGTCGTTACTAGAGATCATGAAACTTTCAAATTTTGCAAGACAATCGGCATTTATTGTACCCTTCCCGCGCCATAAGTTGTTAGTTGTTAATTGTCAGTTGTCAGTTGTCAGGAAAGAAGCAACAGGTAATAGGCAAAATTAATATTTCTTCCCCTGCCTCCCCTACTTCCCACTTCCCCTACTTCCCCTACTTCCCCTACTTTCCACTTCCCCTGCCTCCTCCATCCCCAGTCCCGCAATGTGGGAAGATAATCAATGAATTACTTCCAGTCAACACTTTGATGCTGAAGAAAGGGAAATTTCATGTTGAACTTATTTAAGTCCTGGGTGAAGAACAGCCTAAAGGCAATATTGCTATTAACAATATTTTTAGGCATAAGTACGGCTGGGTGGACTCCCACTAGTAACGCTGGACTACCAGCGGGAAACGCAATTACCGACGGGAAGGCTCTGTTACGCTATGCACTGCCGATAGATAATCAACCTGTACGTAAACTACAAGCTAGTTTAGAAGACATTTCTAACCAACTGCGGGCAAATAAACGATGGGGTGCAGTTAATAATGACCTCAAACAGGCATTGCGGATACTCGATAAACCTTCCCAAATATTAGCAAGCGTTCCGGAAGAACGCCAACCTCAAGCCCAAGCTTGGATGACTGAATTGAAATCTGGCATCATAGAACTGCAAGAACTTGTTAAAACTAAACAAAAAGAACCCATTCTTGATGGCAGAGCTAAATTACTGAATCTTGTTAGTTTGTTAGAAGAATCAATGGTGACGAAATTCCCCTTTGAAGTTCCGGCTGAATACAGTAACTTACCCCAACTCAAAGGACGAGCTAGGATTGCTTTTAAAACCAATAAAGGCGATCTTACTGTAGTTGTAGATGGCTATAGCGCCCCTGTGACTGCTGGTAACTTTGTTGATTTGGTCCAACGAGGTTTTTATAATGGTTTAGAATTCACCCGTTCGGAAGAATCTTACTTTCTCCAAACCGGAGATCCTGTAGGTAAGGAAGCCGGTTTTATTGATCCTCAAACTGGCAAATACCGGGCTGTTCCCTTAGAAATTTTAGTCGCAGGTGAAAAAGAACCAACCTATGGCACTACTCTCGAAGAAGCTGGGCGTTATTTAGATATGCCGGTTTTACCTTTTTCTTCTTTTGGTGCTTTAGTGATGGCCCGGCCAGAAAATGAAGCTAATGGTGGTTCTTCCCAAATTTTCTTCTTTTTGTTTGAACCAGAACTTACTCCAGCGGGACGTAATCTTTTAGATGGTCGTTATGCTGTTTTTGGTTATCTGACTGAAGGTAGAGAGATTTTAGATAAACTTAAAGCTGGTGACAAAATTGAATCAGCAACCGTTGTTCAAGGCATAGAAAATTTACTTCAGCCTCAAGCAAGCTAATCAGAAATTAAAATCGAAATGTAGGGACGTTTAATCAAACGTCTCTATTTTCCCAAAAAAACGGAGAGGGGGAGATTCGAACTCCCGGAAGCTTTCACTTCACCTGATTTCAAGTCAGGCGCAATCGACCACTCTGCCACCTCTCCAAATTATTTGCCAGGATTGTGGAATACAAAAACTGACAAATAACATTATAACCTATAATTACAAAATTTGCACTACTGAAACTGAAGAATCATAAAAAACTTCCTCAGCAGCAATTTGGAAGTCTTTACCCACCCAAACCAGAGCAGCTTTTGTTACTACACCCCCCTCCAAAGAAACTAGAGAAAAATTCCGTAATTTCACACCATCTTGCTGAATAATCCGGGGGACAGTGGCAGCATTTAAGTAAATAGTTCCTTCTGGACTTCTAAATACAGCCTTCCTTTGCAGCTTTTTAGTATGGCGCAGAGTTCGGTGCATATGACCAAAAGCGACTAAAGAAACAGTTTTCTTCAGGTTGAGACTTTGAGAAATTGCTTCCGCTAAATCAGGATCACCAAAATCACCGCCAATGGGATGCCAATCTTTGCCACAAGGGTCCTCAGCGCGATCGCCTAAACCACTCGGTCCATTGTGTCCTAGAAAAATAATATGATCACAAGTAACACTTTTTACTACTTTGACGATTTTATCTGCGGACTCCTCCAAACTAGAGACACCATACCGTTCTTGACACATTTGGGCAAATCTCCATTCCGGTCCTCCCCAGGTAAAAGGACGACCACCCACCACAGTTAAATTCCAAGCCGGAAAATCCAACTTACCATAACCAACTTGGGCAGATCCCAATAAATCTAATTGTTCCTGTACCCAGTCTTCCTTGGTGCGGTCATAAGGACATTTTTTGCGTCCCCATTCAGTGGCCGAATACCAGGCATCGTGATTGCCCATTACCGCTGCTTTGGGAAGATCCAGGGAAGCGATCGCTTTTACCACTTCCACCGACTCATTCCCGAAATCTCCGACAAACAGCACTAAGTCCACACCCAGGTGCTTGAGTGCTATGCCGTCTTCCACTTCCCATTGGTCGTGAACATCGCCAATTACAGCAATTTTGATAGGTTTTGATGGAGTTTTCTGACTGGTCATGCCACTTTAAAAAGCCGTATATCTCCAGGATTTGACACTTTCATGGCTAAAGCCACTGAGATTTTGCGGACAGATTTAGATGAAGGGTTTAGCCCAATCCAATCTCGCTGCGACCGCCAAACGCCGCCTAGACGCTCAAAACAACTGCCAATCAAGGTGTTGAAATTGCGCTTACTTTTATTGTTTTCAATGTTTTCAGAATCCATCACTAAGCCAAGACTCGGTAAGCTCCACACCCTGCCATTACTCGCTCTTTTAAGTCATACTGCCGTTAGGACTTGAACCTAACCGTTGTTTCTTATGAGCCGGGATTTCTCCGTACTAGGATGCTTCAACACATAGATGTTTTTTGTTCTTACTCACAATTTAATTCTAACATACCACAGGGATTAAAATCCCTCGTGTCGCTTATATCTCAGGGAGCCAAGCCGCGCTCGTTTTACGCTTACCGGATGCTCTTATAAATTAGCGATCGCTTCTGCAATTCTTCCAGACACAAAAGGTAAAATTTCCCGACTCTTAGCTTGCGCTTTCCCTTCCGTAAACACCACCAACAGATAAGGACGTTGATCTGGTAATTCAATATAAGCCGCATCATGGCGGACTGTGCTTGTCCAACCTGCTTTTGACCAGATTTGACTATTTTGAGGTAATCCACCGCCTAAGAAGCCTGTAACCTGGTCTTCTTCCACATCTTGGGGTAAGTCATCAGGGTTAATATTACGTTTGATTAAATTCATCATAGATTGCGATCGCTCACTAGAAACCGTCACCCCACCCACGATACTATGTAATAATCTCGCAGTGGCATCCGTCGTCACCATATTCCGATTTTCAAACATCTCCCCATAAAAAGCCCTTTCCCGGCCATAGGGACCATCACCCCAAGTTTTTTGACAGACATTAATTGCTTGCATTTCCTCCCACCCCAAGGACTGGTAATACCGATTAATAATATTGCGTTGATATTTCCAAGTTTCAAAAGGACCAGGACTTAACAGCGGACCAGAAGTAGTCCCACTGATGATATCCACAATTAAACTGGTAGCATCATTACTAGAATCAACGATCATATCCGTCAAAGCCCGGTTTAATTCCCCCGAAGGTTGACTCATACCTTTTTCTAGCCATTCTTGTACCACCACCAGATAAAATAACTTCACCACACTGGCCGGATAAATCCGTTCTCCTCCCCGATAGCTAAAACCCCGCACCGGATGTTCCCAAAAAGCGTTAGGAGTCAGCGCACCACCCGTATTCACTGGTGCGGGAGGATCATAGACAACCCAAGTCAAAGCAATTTGATTTGCTGCTAAAGTGGGAAACTCTGCCCAAGTTGCCTCTACAATTTGATTACCGATATTTTCTAGTTGTTGATCTTGATTAAAAAAAACCATTTGTGAATAATGTCCTTATGGTATTCAGAGTCTAGTTTCTAGCTTGATTCTATCATTACCTGTATAATTGCTGAGGTATGAAATCTAATTAAACTCATTTTAGGTAATTTAATATGATATTTGATTTAACAAAACTTAATCAAACTTGCAATCCTCATAAAACTCTTGATCAACAAAATGACGAATTACACATTGCATAGACTTTCAAAACATCTTTTAAATTATTTCCCCAAAAAATGAGTAATCTAAAATTAGCACAATATCAATGTTTAACTAACTTGAATCTCTATGATTCTCCTGAATGTGTCCGTTTAGCGACCCAAGCCGCAACAGGACGACATTTACGAATAACATCAAATCATCAAGATACAGCAGTTGAAGTTTGTTTATGTGAAGATAACTATCCAGGATGGTTATCTGTTCCAGATTTGCAGTTTCTCCAACCCGCAGAAACAGTATATCAACCCCAATTCATCTCAACCGCAGAAATTCAACAACACATACCCACAGTTATCGCTTTTACCCAAGCAGCAAAAGCACAAGACAATTATTATCTTTGGGGTGGCACAGTTGCACCTAATTATGACTGTTCTGGTTTAATGCAAGCAGCATTTAAATCCGTAGGTATTTGGCTACCAAGAGATGCTTATCAACAAGAAGCTTTTACCCAAACAATTGATATTAAAGAATTACAACCAGGGGATTTAATCTTTTTTGGCACTCCTCAAAAAGCCACCCACGTAGGCTTATATTTGGGTAATAATTGCTATATTCACAGTTCAGGAAAAGACCAAGGACGCAACGGTATTGGAATTGACCAACTTTCAGAACAAGGGAATAAAGTTAGTCAGGCTTATTATCAACAATTACGCGGTGCTGGTAGAGTTATGAAAAGTTACTCCCCAGATCCCCGACTTCTTTAAGAAGTCGGGGATCTATTTCCCTTTCAAATCAGTTATTAGCAATGACCAATTACCAATTACCAATTTTAGATGTATCCGTAGTTGTTCCTATTAAAGATGAGGTCGAAAGTTTACCCTTATTACTAGAAGCCATTTCTACGACTCTCACCGCTAGTGAATTAAATTATGAAATTATTTGTGTAGATGATGGTTCTAGTGATGGTACAGCAGAATTTCTCAAGGAACAAGCCCAAACGCGCACTGATTTAAAAGCGATCATTCTGCGACGTAACTATGGACAAACTGCGGCTATGTCTGCGGGTTTTAATTATGCTACAGCTAAAGTAATTGTGACTTTAGACGCTGATTTGCAAAATGACCCCGCTGATATTCCCATGTTATTAGCAAAGCTGGATGAAGGTTATGATTTAGTTAGTGGTTGGCGGCAAAATCGTCAAGATGGGGCATTAAATCGGTTGCTTCCTTCTAAAATCGCCAATTGGTTAATTCGTCGGGCTACAAGCGTCTATATTCATGATTATGGTTGTTCTTTGAAAGCTTATCGATCCGAATTGGTTGCAGATATGAATCTTTATGGAGAACTACACCGCTTTTTACCTGCATTGGCATATATTGAAGGGGCGAGAATTACAGAAGTACCTGTCCGTCATCATGCGCGGCGGTTTGGACAAAGTAAGTATGGCATATCGCGGACGTTCCGGGTATTAATGGATTTATTAACTATTCTGTTTATGAAGAAGTTTCTCACCCGTCCCATGCACGTTTTTGGGCTATTAGGCTTAATTTCTATGGTTTCTGGGGGAGGAATAGGTATATATTTGACTGTTATCAAATTGGCTTTTCATGTAGATATTGGTAGCCGTCCTTTATTGATTTTGGCAGTGTTGCTGTTAGTAACAGGAGTACAGCTATTTTGCTTCGGCCTTTTGGCAGAATTACTGATGCGGACTTATCATGAATCTCAAGGACGACCAATCTATCGGGTGCGGGAAGTTGTGGCGAAAAATGTTAAGTAACGTAACAATAGAGAAATAATACTTTTTGCATTATTGCATCTGCCGTGAAAGCCTTTGATACTTTTGACGCTGAACTGCGAAAAAACCTGCTCATGTTATTTGCAGCGGGTTTGTTTTTCTGGTCAGGTTTGGCCTCGTTATTGCCTACCTTACCCTTATATATTGAACATATTGGTGCAAGCAAACAAGAAATTGGCATTGTTATGGGTAGCTTTGCCATTGGGATGTTGCTATGTCGCCCGTCAATGGGGGCTTTAGCAGATATACGGGGTCGTAAGATAGTATTATTGATTGGAATGTCCGTAGCAGCGATCGCTCCTTTGGGATATTTATGTGTAAAATCAATTATCCCCCTCATGGTAATTCGTACCTTTCATGGCATTAGTATCGCCGCTTTTGCCACAGCTTACATTGCCCTAGTCAGCGATTTAGCACCAGAACACCGTCGCGGTGAAGTCGTCGGTTATATGAGTTTAGTTAATCCCCTGGGAATAGCACTTGGCCCTGCTATCGGGGGATTTTTGCAAGCAAGTGCTGGTTATACTCCGTTATTTTTATCATCTGCGGCTTTAGGTGGCATGGGTTTATTATGTATAATCCCCATTGTCAATCCACCTATTATCACCAAACCACATAACAGCAAAAATGATAACTTTTGGCAAATATTAACTAGTCCTCGCGTGCGAATTCCGGCCATTGTCTTATTGCTGAGTGGTTTGACTTTAGGTAGTTTGCATACTTTTATCTCCCTATTTATCAAATCAACCGGCGTTGATTTAAATCCAGGTTTCTTTTTCTCTGCTGCCGCTGTCTCCAGTTTTAGTTGTAGATTATTTAGTGGTAAAGCTTCTGATAGATATGGTCGGGGTTTGTTTGTCACCATGAGTTTAATAGCTTATACACTCTCTATCATCTGCGTTTGGCAAGCAAATAACTCTTTCATGTTCTTATTAGGAGCATTGATGGAAGGTGCTGCTTCTGGTACACTCATTCCCATGATTTCTGTATTAATGACAGATAGGGCTTTACCCCATGAACGCGGGAGAATATTTGGTGCTTCCTTAATGGGATTTGATATCGGTTTAGCTATAGCTGGTCCAATTTTTGGGACATTTGCCGAAACCCTGGGTTATCGGAATATGTTTGGTTTGACTACGGGTTTAACTGTGATAGCCATGATCATCTTCCTTACCCAGTCTAGTCGTAATATCCCTCAATCTCTACGTTTTGCCTTTGGTCGCACAGAAGATATCTATGCTGTGAAATAATATCTTCAAAAATTAGATATGGATTATCAACAACCCTTGTAGAGACGTTTCATGGAACGTCTCTACGATATTTGTCACCAAATCTCTGTTAGAAACTACCAAATAAAAAAATATCCCAAAACTGACGCAAAAACCTGCTCTATTTCTTCTTTCTCTGTGTTCTCTGTGCCTCTGTGGTTCGTTTATTCAACCCATTAAAAATGCACAAACTCCAAAAAAGGAACCTGTGCATTTTTAATTATAAAATGGGCGAGGAGGGATTCGAACCCCCGACACCGTGGTTCGTAGCCACGTGCTCTAGTCCACTGAGCTACACACCCTTGACCCACGAATTTAATAATAGCACATACTTTCCCAATGACGCAAGCTAATTTTTCAAATTCTTTTCCACTAACCCATTTGGATGCCCAAGGAGAAGCCCAAATGGTTGATGTATCCGGCAAAGTCGCCACCATTCGCCAAGCTGTAGCCACTGGTAGGGTGCGAATGTTACCTGAGACGTTCGCCGCTATTCAAGCCGGTAACACCCCCAAGGGGGACGTTTTAGCAACTGCTAGGTTAGCGGGAATCATGGCTGCTAAACAGACAGCAAACTTAATTCCCCTTTGTCACCCCTTACCCTTACAGAAAATCACTGTGGAGATTATCCCCGATGCCCAACTACCCGGTTATCAAATTGATGCCACTGTGAAAACTAAAGCGGAAACTGGTGTGGAAATGGAGGCTTTAACAGCGGTGTCTATTGCTGCTTTAACTTTATATGATATGGCTAAAGCGTTAGAAAAAACGATTCAAATTGAAGCGATTCATTTAGTTAGTAAAACAGGTGGAAAGTCTGGAGATTGGGGATAGTTGACATTTTTTGTACTAGTGGATAGACTATATTTGTTAGGACATTTGCCGTACATTTACATTTATACATCACATTTATTGTGTAGGGGCTATCATGACTCATACAGTCGCTAAAACCAGCCAAGAAAAATCCTTGTGTTCTAAATTAGAAAGATTAGAAGCCCGTGTCAGTGCACAGAATAAGGAATTGTTCCAACGAGCGGCTGATATTCAGGGAAGAACACTATCAAATTTTGTGGTTAGCAGTCTTGTCAGTGTTGCAAACCAGATTATTCAGGAAAATGAAATCATGGTTTTAAGCAGAAAAGACCAAGAAATTTTTGTAGAAGCACTGCTTAATCCACCAGAACCCAGCGAAAAGTTACGGCTTGCGGCTCAACGCTATAAAAAGAATATGGGTGTAGTAAGTGCAGTTAACAGATAATTTTGATGCTTTTAATCATTATTTAATAGAGCCGCTAGGAAAAAAGCATAACCGGGCGGCTTTTTGTTCTGGTGTTGATGAACTAGATAAATATTTTAAAGCACAAGCTGGGCAAGATTTACGTAAACGGACAGCAGCCCCATTTGTTTTAGTAGAAAAAAATTCTGGTTTCGTCGCAGGTTATTATACATTATCAGCAACACGTATTAAACTAGGAGAATTGCCCGTAGAAATCACGAAAAAACTACCAAAATATCCTGAACTTCCTGCTACCCTTTTAGGTAGATTAGCCGTTGATCAAAATCATCGTCAAAAAGGTTTGGGGGAAATGTTGTTAATGAATGCCCTAGATCGTAGTTTGCAAAGTGAAATTGCGACAATTGCGGTAGTTGTTGATGCTAAAGATGATCAAGCCCGTTCTTTTTATGAGCATTATCAATTCATTCGCTTTGCTGATTATTCTCATCGGCTTTTTTTGATGATGGAAACGATAGATAAGATGATCAATTCAAATTAAATAAATTTACTCAAAAACTACGGTTCTATTTCCATAGACTAAAACACGATTTTGTAAATGCAATCTTACCGCTCTTGCTAACACAATTCTTTCTAAATCTTTCCCTTTTCTAATTAAATCATTCACCTCATCTCGATGACTTACCCGCACTACATCCTGTTCAATAATTGGACCTGCATCTAAGTTAGGGGTAGCATAATGGGCTGTTGCACCAATAATTTTTACTCCTCTTTCAAAGGCGCGATGATAGGGATTAGCCCCAATAAATGCAGGTAAAAATGAATGATGAATATTAATAATTTGCGGGAATTTTTCAATAAAATCCGCGCTAACTATTTGCATATATTTGGCTAAAACTACTAAATCAATTTTGTATTCATGTAGTAATTCTAGTTGTTTAGCTTCTTGTTCTTGTTTATTGTCTTTAGTAATGGGTATATAATGGTAATCAATACCAAATTGTTCAACCACTGGTTGTAAATGGGGATGATTACTCATAATTAACGGAATTTCTGCATGAAATTCTTTAGCGTGATATCTCCAAATTAAATCAAATAAACAATGATCTTGACGACTTACCCAAATAGCAATGCGGGGAAGAGTATCAGAAAAGTGTAATTCCCATTTTGCATTTAAAGATTGAGCAATAGCATTAAAAGCGGGAGCAATTAAATCTTTTGGTAAATTAAATCCTTTTAATTGCCATTCTATGCGAGTTAAAAATAATCCAGCTTCAAAATCTGTATGCTGATCTGCATGAGTAATATTGCCACCATGATCATAGATGAAATTGGCAAATTTCGCTACCAATCCCTTTTGATCTGGACAAGAAATTAATAAAGTTGCTGTTTGTTTTGTCATTGAAAATAAGAAATAATAATTTTTGCTATTTGAAATCTCGTTCCCAGTCTCTGACTGGGAATGCTATCACAGAGGCTCTGCCTCGACTATAATTGAGAGCAGAACCTTCTAGAATTGCCCCGACTATAATGAAGGCAGAGCCTTCTAGAATCCATCCTTATACAGAGTATGGGAACGAGATTATACATTATTTATTTGTAGGAGTTGGGGAAGGAAGATTAGGTAATGGTTGTATATCAATCTTTTCTGCTGGTTGTTTCCATTCAGATATGTCTCGATTGACTGCATTTACAAAATCTTTAGACACTAACAATAAGTTCATATTTTTGTTACTATCAGCTTGAGCATATAAAAATTGATTATTAAAATCACCTTTACCTAAAATCAATTGATGGCTTTGTTGATTTTTTAGTTTAATATCAATAGTTGCTACAGGTTTATCTAAACCAAATTCTGATAATTCAGCGGATGAAATTAATACTGTTCTTTCACTTTTACCGTTAACTAATAAATCCATTAAGTAAGAAACAATTGCATCATTTGCTAGTGCTGATATGGGAGATTTGATTTCCCATTGGGGTTTTTCAGATGTATTTCTTCTTTCTAGTTGTAATGTTGTCTCCTTGATTTTAATTGTTAAAGATTGGACATCATCAGCAGTAAAAGCGAAAATTTTCTGGTTTTGGATTTTTATTTCTGCTTGCTGATTTTTTCCTTTGATTTCATGAAAGTAGACAAAACCACCCAAACCCAGGGCTAAAAGTATTAAAATCAAAGTTGTTTTTGGAAATTTCATATTGGATATTAATTAATAAATTACCTAATTAGTGAGGAATTAAAACTGCTTCTCGCCATTTTTTCACTGAGTTAATTATATAGATGCGATTGCTATATTTTAACATTTCTATTGTCATAATTTCTTCTCTAATTTTACCTTGGTCAAGTAAATTAGCGCGAAAAGTTCCGGCTAACAAACCACATTTTACCGGGGGTGTCAGCAATTCTCCATTTAACTCCACCACAATATTACCAATAGAGGTTTCTGTAATTTCACCTCTTTCATTCCACAATAAAACATCATCACAATCAGGAAAAGCGGCTTTTGCTATTTCATAAACTTGGCGATTAGTCGTTTTATGATACAAAAATATATTAGTAGAGTCAACAGGTGTGCAACACATACCTAATTTGACTAGTTCTTGATTTTTGACAGGAGATAAAGACATAGTTTGATATGTAATCTCACCATCAGAATTTAACAGTAATCGCACTTTATAAGCTTGATTTAAAAATGATTCTGCTAATTTATTAAGTTGAGTTTTTAGGCTATTTATATCAACACTAAAATCAAAGTAAATTGCTGAATTTTTCAAGCGTTGTAAATGATAATCTAAGACAAAATAACCATCATGAGCTTGCCATAATATTGTTTCTAAAAGTGAAAAATCTGATTGATTTAATGAGAAACAATCATGAATTACTAATTGATTTTTCATCGGCGTTTCCACCAAATCACAAAACCTGTTCCTAAACCAATTAAAGGTAATACAAACACGGCAGCTATTGTTAATAAGTTAGCCTGAAGAGTTGAGATAACAATCCGGCGATTTTTTGGTTCTTTAGGACGAATTGAAAGAAGTTGTTGTTCTTGTTGACTTAGCCAACTAACTGAGTTTAAGAATACATCTCCATTTAATTGTTGTTCAAATAAACCATCAGCGGCAAAATTTGAGTTTCCAAATACTACTAATCTTGACTCTTTCGCAGTAGGTTGAGAAGTTGTGGAAATTGGACTTGGTGAATTTGTGGAAATTGGACTTGGTGAATTTGTGGGAATTGGACTTGGTGAATTTGTGGGAATTGGATTTGATAAAGTTGTGGGAATTGGATTTGATAACTTTCTAGTTAATGCTACTCCTAAAGTTAAAGGTCCTTTTAAGTCTTGACCTTCATTAAATTCTAATTTTTCACTTTTCTGATCACTTTCTGCCCAACTGCTAGGGTAGGGTTTGGTTTTCAATAAAGCCATAGACTCGATACCAGGAACAGGATCAATTTCCAAAGGACGAGTTAAGGGATATACAGAAATATTTTTCCCAAAATCTTTAGTAATAGGATGTTGTCCATATTCTGTTACTAAGATAGCAGCGGGTCCTAGTTGCAAATTTGCCCCAGAAGTGTCAATGGCCAAACGATTATCTAAACGCACACCCCAATCTTTTAAAATAGTGTCTATTTTCGGATCGGTATTAGGATCAATCATCAATAATAAGTTACCACCACGATTAAGATAATTTTGTAAAGCTATGACTTCCCCTGTCAATAATTCTTTCTTTGGTCCAGCGACAACTATAACAGTAGCATCATCAGGAACTTGTGGCTGTTCTGCTAAATTTAAAGCTGATGTTGTCAAGTTTTTATCGGTTAATCCTTGAATTGCTTGGGAAATTGCTCCTTTACTAGCTGTAAGTGGATGTTCACCATGACCTTGAAGAAAGTAAACTTTAGCAGTTGTAGAACTGGTAATTTGTTGTAAACGAGTAGTTAATTTTATTTCTGACAACCGTTCATTTTCATTAATTATCTGGACTAATTGCCGTTTGTTTTGAAATTCAAGATAAACTTCACCATAATCTTTAACACCAAATTTTTCTGCTATTCCTGGCTTTAATTGAGGATCAAGATACTCAAATTTAAATTTATTACTTTGACGATGATAGTTATCTAATAATTCTCGATCTTGAAGATTTTGTTCTTTACTGAATAACCAAACTTTCATTGTTTGGGGTAAATTACTCACTAATTCCCTTGATTGAGGGGATAGAGTAAATAATTGACTATCTGTTAAATCTAGCCGCAAATGATAGCGAATACCTAAAAAGTTAATTAATCCCAAGATAACTAATACTGATAAAGTAGCGACTAAAGCATTAGTACCAGATTGGGTAGAACGTTTTTGCCACCATTTACTTTGTTGACTTTGTATTATTATCCATAGGCTACAAATTACTAGACCTAGTATGGTTAATAATAAAGGGATTATTCCCCATTTTTCTGATATTAAACCAATGGTTAAGCCAGCAGCTAAAAAGAATGGTCCGAGCCAAAATACAAGTTTCCAAAGTTTATTTTTATTCATTAGGGAACGGGGAATAGGGGGAATAGGGGGAGTAGGGGGAGTAGGGGGAATAGGGGGAGTAGGGGGAGTAGGGGGAGTAGGGGGAGTAGGGGGCTGTCTCTTATACACATCTAGATGTGTATAAGAGACAGTCCTTATACAGAGTATGGGAACGAGATTATACATTATTTATTTGTAGGAGTTGGG
>NZ_VIKY01000212.1:0-14767 GCF_009711925.1 Dolichospermum sp. UHCC 0352
TTCCAAATGCTTCGCCCCTACTAACAACTGACAACTGACAACTGACTAATGCTAGAATCCTGAATTAGAAATTTAGGATATTTTTATGTCAGTTGTAACTAACCCAATCAAGTTTGGTACAGATGGTTGGAGGGGTGTGATAGGTGAGGAGTTTACCTTTGAACGTCTGGCATTAGTCGCAACCGTAGCAGCCAAAGTTTTACATAATACTTACTTTTCGGAAGTAGGTAGCAGGACGATTATTGTTGGTTATGACCGCCGATTTATGGCAGAAGAGTTTGCCCGTGTGGTTGCCAATGCCGTCACCGCAGTGGGTTTTGATGTCCTGTTTAGCGAAACTTTTGCCCCAACTCCAGCTTACAGTTGGGCGGCTAAAGAACTCAAGGCGTTAGGGGCATTAGTTGTGACAGCTAGTCATAATCCTGGTGCATATTTAGGATTAAAAGTTAAAAGTGCTTTTGGTGGTTCAGTACCACCGGAAGTTACTCAAGAGATAGAGGCTTTATTATCAGAAAAAGTTGCCCCAGCAGCGATTCCAGGTAAGGAAAAAACCTTTGATCCTTGGCCGAGTTATTGTCAAGCATTGGCGGCTAAAGTTGATATTGACAAAATCAAAGAAGCGATCACAACTGGCAAGTTAACAATATTTGTGGATGTCATGCACGGGGCAGCGGCTGGGGGATTAGCCCGATTATTAGGGGAACAAGTTAAGGAAATTAATAGCGACCGTGATCCTCTATTTGAAGGTGGTGCGCCTGAACCTTTACCAAAGTATCTTTCCCGACTATTTACAGTTATGAAAACCCATCGAGAAACCCATAAAATCGGTTTAACTGTGGGTTTGGTATTTGATGGAGATTGCGATCGCATTGCGGCAGTAGATCAAGATGCTAATTTCCTCAGTTCCCAAGTCTTAATTCCCATTTTAATTGACCATTTAACCCTACGGCGGAACTTTCAGGGCGAAATCGTCAAAACTGTCAGCGGTTCGGACTTAATGCCCCGTGTAGCCGCATTACACAACCTTTCTATCCATGAAACAGCAGTAGGTTATAAATACATTGCTGACCGAATGTTAGCCACCCAGGTATTACTAGGTGGTGAAGAATCCGGTGGCATTGGTTATGGTAGCCATATTCCCGAACGCGATGCTTTATTATCGGCACTTTATGTATTAGAAGCAGTTGTGGAATCAGGGTTAGATTTAGGTGAATATTATCGCTATTTACAACAACAAACGAACTTTTCATCCAGCTATGATCGCATTGATTTACCTTTAGCAAATATGGAAGTTAGAGGGCGACTATTAAAACAGTTGCAATCCCAACCTTTGACAGAAATTGCGGGTAAAGAAGTCATTGGTTGTCAAACAATTGATGGTTATAAATTCCGTCTAGCTGATCAAAGTTGGTTAATGATTAGATTTAGCGGAACTGAACCAGTTTTACGTCTTTATTGTGAAGCCGCAACTCTGGAAGAAGTTCATAAAACTCTAGCTTGGGCAAAAAATTGGGCTGAATCCAATTAATTAATAACTTCAATTCCTAGTCGGTTTTAACCGACTTTAACTATGAGACGGGGAATTTATTCCCCGGATAAATGGCTATTTTGTAAGATGTTATTTGGGTATTTTATCGGGTTTTGGTGATGGGTTGGGGACTTTATTGCGATTTATCTAGAAACGGGTTTTAATCAATTTCCTCTCTTAATTACTTTTTTTTCAATCACTAATTATGATGAATAGTTACTAGAAGACTGATGCAAATTTAACCCGACAATATTAGTTTTGACTTTTGACTTTTGACTTCCGCCCTGCGGTACTAGGCTATTTTATCGCCTATTTTTCCACATTAACAACGGGTGCATTTTGCAAATAATTACGCACATTAAAATACGTTTGACCTCCTGAACTTTGATAATTTGGCTCTCCAACTGTACGCTCAATGTTAAAGCTGTTAATCCCAATGCGGTGCAGAATGATTGTAGATTCATGATTTTTGAGTCCTTAATTAAAAAGTTGATATTGATTGTAAAAATGTAGTCAAAATGTAGGTTGGGTAGAGCGATAGCCAAACCCAACACAGTTAGAACTTTGTCGTTTACAAATGTTGGGTAACATACGTCAACCCAACCTACTATGGTTGAACAGTTGCGCGTAAACTATAATTACCAGTTTCCCCTCTTTGTGAAGATTTGGCAACTAAGCGTAGCATTACTTATGACAGCAGCTTAGTGATTAGACGTAAGTAGCAAATATTTTGTTTCTATGGAAATCCAGTAGCTATTTATTTCGAGAATTTTTCGGCTCAAATTTCAAATATGTTCCTCCCAATCCTTCTACAATTATTCTTGTATTAGCAGTCATCATTTTCTGATAGGTTTCTCCGTCACTTCCTGCTTCACCTAGTCCGTCAATATAAAGTGGTCTTTGAGAAACCTTTACTTTCGCTGCTGTCGCTACAGGTGCGAGTAAATTAGAATTGGTATTTGTATCTGCAAAAATTGTTGGTACTTGAGCTTTTTGAATATCTCTAACCAAATTCATGACTTTTGGATCTGTCAATTTTCCTGTATTTTTGACATTACCTAAATTGACTGAATAGGGAATATCATAAGCTTTGACATAATAAATCATGGCTGAATTTGTTGTCACTAATTTCCGATTTTTATCGGGAATACTAGCTAATCTGCTTTTAATCCAACTATTAATTTGATTAATTTCTTTAGTTACTTTTTTGGTATTTCTATTATAAATATTTTTATTTTCTGGTGCTAATTTAACTAAACTACTATTAATTATTTCTACCATTTTGATAGTATTAATAGGATTATGCCAAACATGAGGTTCAATAATTTGCTTACCGTTTTTTCTAATTTGGATGGAATTTACACCCATAGTTTTAGCAACGGCAATTTTTAATTTAGGTTTTTTAATCTCTTCAATAATTTTAATTAAACCTGGTTCAAAATTATCACCATGATACAATACTAAATTAGCATTTTTAATGGCTTGATTATCTTCTGGAATGGGTTTATAATTTATAGGATTTATCCCAGGAGGAATTAAACAAATCAGATTAATTGTATCTCCAGCAACTTGTTTTGTTAAATCGCAAATTACGCTATTAGTTGCTACGACAAACGGTAAATTATTATTAATATTTTTATTAGTGGTATTATATGTTGTATTAATAGGTTTATTTCCACATCCAGATAAACCCACCATTAAACCTAAAATGGTAGTTTTCAATAAATGTGTAGATAGTTTTTTTGCTGACATAATTGATTGTAATTGATGAATATATTAAAAAGTCCAGAAATAATTATATAAAGTAATAAAGACACAGACTTGCTGTGTCTTGTAAAACATTTATTGTTCTAATTTATTAAATTCCAGCCATAGGTAACTTACCTTGTAATTTCTGTAAATTAGCTTGAACACAATTAGTGCAATTGCAACCAATTTGTTGTATTACAGAATGTGTGATGCTATTTATTTGCGGTGTAGCTATATCAAAATTTGCTTGATTAGATGTCACCACAATCATTTGGACAGCGGGTGCAGCTTTGAATTTGGAAGCGTGTGCTGGGTTAACTACCAATAGCAGAGATGCTAAAAACATAGGAAAAGCCAGCAAAATCAGTTTGACTATTTTCATAAGTTGTCAGTTGTCAGTTGTCAGTTGTCAGTAGGGGCGAAGCATTTGGAAGATAAATTATCGGTCATTGCCAAAAATAGTTCTCCAAATGCTTCGCCCGTACAGTTGTTAGTTATTAGAGGATTTTTCTACCAGTCAATACTTCTCGGACTTCTAGCATGGCTGAATAGGTGGGGAGAATGTGTAAAGTTTCATTCACTGGTGTATGCTCTAGAGCAGTAGCGATCGCTTGCTGCAAATTTGACTCTACAATCAGATTGATGTCACTGTCCAGAGATTCCTGACTATAACGCAGACGTAAAGCCATATCATACACGCGATCGCCACTGACAATCAACGTTCCACCCCGTGCTACTAACTTTTCTGTATCCACATCCCAAATCCATGATACATCAGTACCATCTGGGGTTCTGTCATTCAACACCAATAAAGTAGTTTTATCGGTACTTTCAGTGACGACGCGAATAGTTTCATTTGTTCCTACAGGGTTTTTTGATAATAAAATTCTTACCCGTTTACCATCAATTACCAAATCTTCTGCACGACCAAAAGCAGCTTGAAAATTATTAATTCCATCTCTAATACTAACTTCATCAACTCCTAATTCTTTTGCTGCTGTGGCTGCGGCTAAAGTATTATATTTATTGTACAAACCCACAAGAATTTGTGACCATTCCTGGCTTAATAATGCGGGTTGACTTTTAGTAAAACCACAACTAGGACAAGTAAAATCTCCCAAATGGGACAAATAAACCCCTTGATAATCTAAAGCATGACCACAGCTAGGACAATAAATAGAATCCACAGCATGAGGAATAGCTTCTAAATAATTTTCAGGTTCATTTAAACCAAAGAATAAAACCTTTTGGGGTAACTGTTGACCCAAATAGGATAAAGTCGGATCATCAGCATTGGGAATAACTACAGTTGTTGTTGGTAAAGTAGCAATCACCTTAGTCCACCGCTTACTAATACTATCCACTTCCCCATATCTATCCAACTGGTCACGGAACAGATTTAAACAAAGAATAATTCGAGGTTGTAGCGGTTTTAAAACCTTGGGAACTATATTTTCATCAACTTCCAAAATTGCATAATCTACATTCAGGTTTCCTAGCAGATTCGCATTATCTATCAAAGCCGTTGCTAACCCATTTTCCAGATTTGCACCTGTAGAATTATGGGCAATCCGAAAGCCCTTCCGTTCTAAAATGGTGCATAATAGTAAAGCAGTAGTCGTCTTCCCATTTGTTCCCGCAATGAGAATTATCCCATTTTTCACTTGCTGACTCAATAACTCCAAAATTCGGGGTTCTATCCGTCGCGCAATCGAACCGGGTAAAACACTAGCAGCACCAAGACGCAGTGACCTCACCAAAAACGTGACACTTTTGGCCATTGATACCGCAAAACCCAAGCGGAGTCTATCTATAACTTTTATTTTCTTACCTACAGTCATGATTTATAAATAACCTATAATTGCAAAAAGAATTTCATCCGTATTTATCTGCGTTTATCTGCGTTTATCTGCGGTCAATTATTCCAGAAATCTTATTCTATAGAACTTCATCTTCATTTCGTGTAAGTTTAACTAATTAGAAAAGATAGCATCAAAATGAGTATAGTCTCACTAACAAATAATTTTTTCTCTGAAAACACCAGTAAAGGTTATCTTAAAAAATAGTGCGTGGGTGTGATTATTATCCAAACCAGTTAACATCAGTTCAGCACAAACTCACAAAAAATAGTAGCAAAGACAAGGTTTCTGTTAATGAATAGCATAAAGTGGCTTTTTTTACAAACTCAAATAATTACTAACGGTCGCCAGTTAGTGTCAAAATGCTTATTGCTGCTTGTTTGTCTATTCGTAATTAGTATGCAGCCAGCATTAGCAGGTATTAAAGATGACCGATATGATGGCAATATTTTTGTAATTTATGCTGGTAATGGTTCTCTAGTTCCTTCCAAAGAAACACTAGCTCAGACATTAGCAGAACATAAACCAGCGATAGTGACATTCTACACTGATGACAGTAGCGATTGCAAAAAATATGCGCCGGTTGTTTCCGAAATGCAAGCATTCTATGGCCGCGCAACAGAAATCATTCCTATCAGCGTTGATACTCTTTTAGCTGACAAAACCTATCAACCCACAGAACCAGGATATTATTATGGAGGAAGTGTGCCTCAAGTTGTAGTTTTTGACCAGTCGGGTAAGGTAGTTTTCAATAAAAAAGGTCAAGTCCCTTTTGAGGAAATAGACGACAAATTGAGAGAAGTATTTGACTTATTACCCCGCACTGAGTCAGTCGAGTTAAAACGACGTTCACCGAGAGAATTCAGTAGTCAGTTAGAAGATCAATAGATATCTCCAAAAATTAAATGTGCGTTTCCTAGAACCCTTGTAGAGAGGTTCTATGGAACGTCTAACTCTCTCTAAGGAACGCAAATTTAGTAACCTGCAATTCTGATTTGACCGAAACTAGTGCGTTACTCTTTGCTTTAGCGCAGTCATTCTCGCAGATATTTGCATACCCTATTTTGGTAATTTAAACTAACCTTTAGGAAATTTAGAAAAATAAATATATGACAGGTTGTCATATTTGGCATTGATTGTATTTAAAATGAGATCAGAAAAATAAACATACTTCCACAGGAGAGAACCATGAAATCTATCGCAGCAACTTTGCGACGCTTAAGCCTAGCTGTATTAACAGTTATTGTAATTTTCGGTAGCTTTGCTGTATTTACCCCCACTGCATCTGCGGAAACATATACAGTTAAGCTAGGTAGTGATAAAGGCTTGTTGGCTTTTCAACCAAAGCAGTTGACTGTTAAGCCTGGTGACACTATTGAATGGATAAACAACAAAGTTCCTCCCCACAACGTTGTATTTGATTCTGCTAAAAACCCCGCTCATGACAAAGCATTAGCGACAGCTTTATCCCATACAAAGTTATTACTAAATCCCGGACAAAAACAAACAACCACTTTTCCTGCTGACGCTCCTGCTGGTGATTATACCTTTTATTGCCAACCCCACCGTGGTGCTGGCATGGTTGGTAAAATCACTGTTGAAGGCTAATATATAGCTATTAACCATCCCTGTGAATAGATGGGGATGGTAAAAGCAATCCTTTTGATAGACAATAAAGACATAAAAATACTTTTATAATTGTAGATAAAATGGTTATGTTCTCCAAATTTTCAATTTTAAAAAAATACTCCCCTCCTGATAGAGAAGGGAAAGTGTGGGTATTACTTCATATCATAACCAAACAAATTCGGATCAACTTCTCCTAATTGTAAATCCGCTAAACCGTATTCTTGCCAGCGTCTTTCTACCATTGCAGCTATATCAATATCTGATTTTAATGGTTCACCCCATTCATGTTCTGTTTCTGGAGGAATTTTTGTAGTGGCATCTATGCCCATTCTCCCACCTAACCCTAATTTCTCACTAGCAAAATCTAAAGTATCAAAGGGAGTATTTGGTAAAATAAATACATCTCTGGTAGGATCAACTTTAGAACTTATTGCCCAAACGACTTGACGAGGATCACGAACATTGATATCTTTATCAACGACAATCACAAATTTAGTGTAGGTAAATTGTGGTAACGCACTCCAAAACGCTAAAGCTGCTCGTCGTGCTTGTCCAGGATAGGCTTTATCTATGGAAATAATTGCGGCTTTGTAACTTAACGCTTCCATTGGCAGGAAAAAATCAACTATTTCTGAGACCTGTTGCCGTAAAATGGGGGTGTAAATCCGATTAAGAGCGATCGCCATCATGGCTTCTTCTTTCGGTGGCAAACCGCTAAATGTGGTAAGATAAATTGGGTCTCTGCGGTGTGTCATGCACTGAAACCGCACCAAAGGCGAATCTTCCACACCGCCATAATATCCCATGTGGTCGCCAAAGGGTCCATCGGGTAAAACTTCCCCCGGTGTAATTGTCCCTTCTAAAACAAACTCGGAATCTGCGGGAACTTCCAAATCTACGGTTTTACATTTGGCTAAGTTGACTCCCGAACCGCCATACAATCCAGCAAATAACCACTCTGATAAATCTACAGGAATGGGTGTGGCTGCTGCCATAATGATTAAAGGATCAACACCCAGAGCGATCGCAATCTCTAACTTTTTACCACGTTCTGCTGCTTTCCGCAAGTGTCTTGCCCCACCCCGCACCGATAGCCAGTGTACGGTCATCGTATTATTAGATTGTAGCTGTAACCGATACACACCGACATTGGGGATCCCCGTCTCACAATCCTTAGTAATTACCAATCCTAGCGTAATAATCTTTCCGGCATCTCCCGGATAAGGACGTATTAAAGGTAACTTATTTAAATCTAAATCATTCCCTTCAATTACCACTTGTTGACAAGGGGGAAAAAAGTCCCTTCCCGGTTTGGCTTTGATTACGTCAAACAGCACTTTACCAAAATCTATGGCTTGGGAAATCTTTTTGGGTGGTTTGGGTTGCTGAAGCATACTCAGCTTCTTTCCCAGGGTTTCCAACTCCTCTGGTTTTTCCATGTTCATAGCCCAGCATATCCTTTCCACTGTCCCCATTAAATTTACCGCAACGGGGAAAGATGCACCTTTGACGTTTTCAAAGATTAAGCCTGGACCACCTTTTTGCAGCATTCGGTTGGAAATCTCTGCAATTTCCATATCTGGGTCAACTAAAGCCGAAATTCGCTTTAATTGTCCTTTTTCTTCTAGAATTTTAATGAATCCCCGTAAATCTCTCGCCATTGTTTTGTTTTAATTATTAAGAAGTGTAAAGCTATTGTTATTTTAGTCTTCATTCAGATAATTTGACTTTTTAGTATATATGTACTATAATAAGAGAAATATGGATTTTCCTCACGCAGAGTCGCAGTGAACCAGCGCTGTAGAAGGGTTTCCCTCCGTAGGCGACTGGTGAACCCTAAGAGGATGTTTTAAAAGTTTTTAATGTGTAAACAGACCCCTCTCCAAACCTCTCCCCTACCAGGGGAGAGGCTTTAAAACCCCCATTCCCTTGTAGGGAAGGGGGGGAGGGGGGTTAGGTTTTTGGAGATTATGGGTTTCATATAATACTTTTCAAACAACCTCTAAGGGAGACGGGGAGAGGAAAATTGAGTTTTTACCTAATAAAAGTTAGGGGGTTTTATGTCGAAGTTAAATCACCAGATTTCCCTGTTAGAACTTATCCAAATTTTATCGGCATATCGTCAAAATATCATTTTGAATTTACATAAGTTAAAGGAAGATTACCACCGAACTGGTATTAAACGGGTGAGGGGGGTGAGAGATATTAATGGTGATTTGATTACTCCTTGGTTAGAAACTGAGGATGTTTATGCTGGTGATTTTGTGCAAATGGGTGTATTTGCTATAAATCGCAATACGGCTACTATTAATATGTTGATAAGCCGGAAGGTTAAGCTGGTGAAATCTGAAGATAATATCCATATCACTGAAGTTGCGGGTTTGCTGGCTCATGATTTGGATAATTTTAATAAATATACCATTGTTAAAGATGGAAAAGTTCATGTTTCTGCTTTAAATATCAAAATCAGCAACAAGAAAGTATTTGATTTATTGCAAGCTAAAGGTGTAATTATTGCTGACAAGTTTGATTTCAATTCTGAATATATAATTCAGTTAGATAATTTACCATTAGTTCCTGTTAATATCAAGTTTGCTAGTATTGATGGGTTATTTACTCAATTAGCAGAAATTAAAGTTGTCATGAGTATTTTGTCTGCTTATTTACGCCATCAATCAGATGTATTTGTGAGTAATCAGGTAGAGGAATTAAAACAACATTATTTGTCAAAAAATCTCTATCTGAATTTTCCTAAAACTCAGGAATATCCAGATACAATTGATTCTCATATCAGTTATAAAATTGAGTTTGGTAATCAGGATATTCTCAATTTGAGTAAATTATATGCTGCTAATCAATTTTTAGCGCGAAGATATGAGGTTTATGACCAAGAAACTGGGGAGATTTTCCCTAAACCAACTTTAGAAATGGGTTTAAATCAAAATATTGCTTTTCGACAAAAAGCCATTTCTGCAAGAATGAAACTGACTAAAGTTGATGATTTGATGAAACCCATTTTTGACGACTTTCTGGGAATTAATATCAATGGTAAAGTAGGGGAAATTCTCCATAAAGTTGGTAATCATCGTTTAGCGTTGCTATTATATGCTCAACACGCTGGCAAATCTGTCAATGGAGAAGATTTGATTACAGCTATGACGACAGCTTACCAAAAATTAGCAGCTTATGTTGAGCAAACTTACCAAGAAAATATTTCCCCTATGGTATTTTACATTGGTGCAACAGGACTTTTACCAAATAAAATATCAGCTAAAGCCATGACTGCTGATGAATTAGCTGCTAAATATCCCCATTTGCAATTTTCTAAACATGAACAAGCCGGGACATTTTTTGAAGTTGGAAATACCATTATTAGCGTCTACCCGCAAACCGAATATTACAGTAAAAATTCATTAGCAGTTAGTTAGTTAATTTTGTAGGGGTTTAGCAATGCTAAACCCTAAATATTTTTTGAGTTTGATATGGTAAAATATCAAGACTTGCTATTTTCAACAATCTCTCATGTATGACAATATCTGTAAATTCATTGCCGAAAATTACAAAGATGACATAGCAACATGGTTGCTAGGTTCACCAATTAAATTAACAGAACTTAGTCCCACGGAATTATCAAATGATCCAATTAGAGCAGATTCATTAATATTATTACAATCAGATCAATTAGTTCTACATACAGAATTTCAAACCGATACTGATGAAGATATGCCCTTTAGGATGTTAGATTATCGAGTTAGGATATATCGTCGGTTTCCTCAAAAAGAAATGCGTCAAGTAGTCATCTATCTGCGAAAAACAAGTTCTGACTTAGTAAGTGAAAATAGTTTTAAATTAAACAACACTTACCATCAATTTGAGATAATTAGACTTTGGGAACAACCAACAGCCCAATTTATGACAGTTCCAGGTTTATTACCTTTTGCAGTGCTAAGTCAGACAAAAGATCCTAAAATGGTATTAAGCCAAGTAGGAGAAGCAGTAGCAGCCATTACAGATCAAAAGATACAGGGGAATATAGCTGCTGCTAGTGCAGTTTTAGCCGGTCTTGTGTTAAAAAAAGATGTAATTAGGAAGATTTTCAGGAGTGAGATTATGCGAGAATCAGTGATATATCAAGAAATTCTCGAAGAAGGTGAAGCTAAAGGTAAAGCTGAAGGAATAGCAGAAGCAACCAAAAAGTTAGCTTTAAATTTGTTGCGAATTGGTATGAGTTTAGAACAAATTTCTGAAGTTACGGAATTATCTCTGGAACAAGTTCAAGCTTTAGAAAGAGAGATAAAAAATCCTACTTCTAACTAAAGTAACTTCGATGTTTTTGGTTTCAATTTTCATAAAAATAATATCCCTGATTTTTAGCACAAGTCGGGGATATTTAATATAAAAATTTAATCGTTAGTTTCAACTATTTACGAACTAGGCTACAGCCAAACCTAACCACAAGCCAAAAACAGAGTGAAATTCAGTAGATATTTGAGATTTTTGCCTCTTGATGGGGAATACTTAAATAAGATACTATCAATTACTTCCCCAATTCCTCAATATTTTTCATCGCTTGTTGATATAAATCCTTATTTCCTTCCTTATCAAAAATCGCTGCTGCCCGTTGTAAATCTTTTAATGCTCCCCGTTTATCACCAATTGCAGCATAGGCATTACCTCGATTATTGAAAGCAGCACCGAAGTTAGGATTAATGCGAACTGCTTCATTATAATCCGATATTGCTTTTTGTGGTTCTCCTCTTGATGCGTAAGCATTACCACGATTATTATAAGCTACAGCATATTCTTTATTGATCCGAATTGCTTGAGTGTAGTCCTCTAACGCCGCATTCTTATCACCTTGGTTTGCACGGGCGTTACCTCGATTATTGTAAACTTCGGCATATTTAGGCGCAATACTAATTGCTTGATTATAATCCGCAATCGCTCTTCTGTAGTCTCCTATAGATACAAAAGCATTAGCACGATTATTGTACGCTTCCGCATCCTGAGAATTTAGACCCAATGCCTGATTATAATCCGCGATCGCTCCCTCTTTATTACCAGTATCAAAATAAACCAAACCCCGACCTTTAAATGCTGGTGCATATTGAGGATTCAGACTAATTGATTTACTATAGGCAGCAATAGCCGCTTGGTAATTACCTTTAAGATGTTGAGTTTGTCCCTGAACATAAAATTCCCCAGCTTTAGAGGTTCTCCCTATCTGTGGATTTGGGGGACTTGCTCCTCTTTCTGTCACCAAAACATCTTGATTATTACTACAAGAAACGCAAATAATCCCGCTAAAAATAGTAACCATCGCTATAGTGAATGCTCTGTTTACTTCTCTGTGTTTGTGTCTCAATAACTGCCATTTCATAATTTACTATAAATCGCCATTATACCTGGAGTAAATCATTCACTAAATTGCTTACTTACTTAGGAAATACTCTCGCTTTTTGATTAATATTCAATTCAAATGATAAAATTCCCTGAAGTTATCGGAAATAAATAAATTTATCCAGCCAATCACCGCATATTACTAAATACTAAAAAAATCCCTGATAGCTATATTTGTATTATTACTAGACTACCGTTGATAATTCTGTTAATTTTGTTAGCAATTTGAGAAAAATTTCCATACCAGTATCAGGAAATAGACTCAAAACTAGTTCACAGAGTTTCTCAGTATTCCTCACCTTCTTGATTTTTAGGCGTTATTTTCCAATAAGTATTTATATCAACATTTACAGTCAATTTTTCCAAATTTACCCCCAAATTTTTGCGAATATCTTCGGTTAAAGTAATTGTAAAATCTAAATCAACACCTTGATTTTCTACCAAATCTACCAATTCCTGAAACTGAGTCTTGATAGTTTTTCGCTCATAACTTGTAAGTTTACAAGATGATGTTTCAGAAATATTCTGGACTAACATCGCTTGTTTTACCCGTTCTTGTAAATGCTCAAATTCTGATTTGAGTATTTTTTGTTGCTGTTCAATTTCTATATATCTAGCAGTCAATAAACTTAGATCTTCCCTAATTGGATCTATCTTTAAGTTTGCCTCTAATTCTAATAATCGTAAATGTACTTGAGCTAAATAAATACAATCAAGATAAGCATATTCTATTTGTTCTTCAGTTAATGGTCTTTTTCCCCAATCGCTCGTTTGCTCTTGTTTATTAATATCATGAAAATTACAAAGTTTAGTAGCTAGGGTTTTCAATTGATAATTAGGTAATGGTAGTAAATAGACGGGAATTTTCTTCGCCATTTCCAAAGTACAAGTAATATTTTTGGCTTTTTTAGCTCCCAAATATTTCACGTCATAACCAGCATTATGAAAAACTTTTTCAATAGCATCATTAACCATAATCCTCTCCACAAAATCAGCAATTACATCTGATTTATCGAGAACATCTAATAAATAAACACTATTACCAGTCATATCTTCAGGATTAGCTAACACCTGAATCAGTGATAATCTTGGATTACGAGTTTTATAATCAGCAACTTCTGTATCTATCCACAAAGTTTTAGCTGTGGTATATTCAGTAATTAAGGAACGAATTTCCCTCGCAGCAGTAAGATAAGGCATTGGTAAATGTCAGGAAGTGTAAATTAGTTATCGCTTCCCAAAGTAACATTTTATGACTAATCATGCTGGCAAGTGCTACATCATCATTATTTTTATAGAAAATTTTCCATTAAAAAAAGCTCAGGTATTAATTCCTGAACTTTTATTCAACCTAATTATCCTAGAGGCGGATATTTGTTAAGCTTTGGTCTATGGATATTAGTAACGGTTTCCACCGCCGCCACCGCCATAGCCGCCGCTACGGCCACCACCGCCGCTACGGTTTCCACCACCAAAAGAACTACGTTCTTCTCTGGGTTTAGCTTTGTTCACTTTTAAATCACGTCCCATCCATTCAGCACCATCAAGGGCTTCAATGGCTTTTTCTTCTTCTTCATCTGATTCCATTTCCACGAAACCGAAACCGCGAACTTTACCAGTTTCCCGGTCGGTAGGTAGCTGAACACGTTTTACCTTGCCATACTCCTTAAAAATTTCGCTCAAACCGTCTTGGGTAACTTCATAAGAGAGGTTGCCTACATAAATTGACATAGATTTTCTCCAAAATCATAAGAGTGTAGAGATTTAGATTTCGGAGAAAAGTCTGTAAATACCAAAGGGGAAAAGCCTATCAATACTAAAAACAAACGAGGTCCACCGAATTACTTCTCGACTCCCATTATGGCATAGAAAATAGATATCTAGGCAGTAAATTCAAAAAGTTTATAAAATATTTTTTTTATACCTTAATTAGCAATGGCAGCATCAGCTTTTTATGGCATTCTCTCGTTATACTTAGTTGAAGGATTTTTAGGGGTTAATTCGGGGGTTTTAGCCTATTTTCTGATAAAATTATCAAGACTGAATCTAAAGGCTCAATTTTAGGTTTCTTTGTTCATGTTGCACTTTAAACATTCCTCAATTATTAACGCACCAATAGAAGTAGTTTGGAAATTCCACGAAAGACCAGACATACTCCAAATACTCACCCCACCTTGGCAACCTGTACAAATAGTCAGACGGGAAGGAGGACTATCAGCAGGTGCAATTACAGAATTTCGGCTTTTTTTGGGTATTTTACCCTTAACTTGGTTAGCGCGGCACACAGACTATGAAGAATATCGTCTGTTCACCGATGAACAGATATCTGGACCTTTTGAGTCCTGGGTACATCGTCATGAGTTTACAGAAGAAAATGGCAAAACTAAATTAACCGATAATATTACTTATTCTATGCCTGGCGGTGATGGAATAGAATTTATCAGTGGTTGGTTAGTGCAAACACAGCTAGAAGCAATGTTTCGCTATCGGCATTATGTGACTAAACGCGAATGTGAAAAATGAATACAAAAAAACGCCCCCCATGATTGGAGAGCGTTTTTTATGTAACTAAACTTATTAACCGTTGATTGCAGGAGCGCTT
>NZ_VIKY01000213.1:0-2051 GCF_009711925.1 Dolichospermum sp. UHCC 0352
AAAGAACCTTGCACTTCTACTTGCATAGCCGATACTTCTATGGGATTGTAATTAGGATTTGCAGGTTTGAGAGTAACAAGATCATCATGGCGGTAAAAACGTTTTAAAGTTGTACCGTGTCCTTCCACTCTCGCAGCCACGATAGTCCCATTTTTTAATTGGTTAGGTTCAGCAACAGGACGCAAAAATACCACATCACCATCTGCAATCAAATCTTCAATCATACTATCCCCAGCGACCCTTAAAGCATAGCTTTGAGGTGGTAATGATAAATTAGCCAAATCCAAATGTTCGACGGCATCTGTGAACGGTTCAATCAAACCACCTGCGGCAATAGTTCCTAAAATTGGTACACCTTGTTTAACAGGATGAAGTATCCGCAAAGTTCTCGCCCTACCTAAATTCCAGCCAATGTAACCCTTATTGCGTAAATGTTCCAACCGACTTTGAATGGGTGCTGGAGATTTCAAATTCATCCCTTCCATCATTTGGCGAATCGAGGGAGAATGTTGATTCAACCTGATATATTCAACCAACCATTCGTATAGTTCTTTTTGAGGATCTGTGAGACGTTCCATAATTTTATCGGGAAGTAAATAATAAATGTCCCTAGAACATTGGTACTACAAAAATCTTCCCTTAACAAGCTTTTATTAAATATTTATGGTAATTGGTAACTAATAGGGAACAGGGAACAGGGAACAGATAAAAATTTAACCAATTACCCATTACCAATTACCCATTACCAATTACCAATTACCAATATTGTTATTTTGCCCCAAGAATACTTGCAAGTAAAGCTTTTTGAGCGTGGAGACGATTTTCTGCCTGGTCCCAAACCCGTGATTGTGAACCTTCAATTACTTCTTCAGTAATTTCTTCACCACGGTGGGCTGGTAAGCAGTGTAAAACAATTGCTTCTGGATCTGCAAGACTTAATAATTGTTCAGAAATTTGATAAGGTTGAAAAACAGGGAACCGGTTATTTGCCTGTGTTTCTTGTCCCATACTTGCCCAAACATCAGTGTAAAGTACAGATGCACCTTTAGCTGCTGCTTCGGGATCATGGGTTAAAAGAACTTCAGTTTTTTTATTGGCTATTTCTCGAGATTTTTCCACAATTTCTGCATCTGGGGAGTATCCTGACGGAAAAGCTATTCTGATATTCATTCCCACCAAAGCACAACCCAACATCAGGGAATTAGCGACATTATTACCATCACCGACATAGGTTAAAGTTAAACCTGCCAAAGTTCCAAACTTTTCTTGAATGGTGAGTAAATCAGCCAATATTTGACAAGGGTGTTCTAAATCTGTGAGGGCATTAATTACAGGAATTTTCGCATACTTCGCAAAAGTTTCCAACTCCTGTTGAGCAAAGGTGCGAATGGCTAAAACATCCAAATAACGATCTAACACCCTAGCAGTATCCTGGATAGGTTCTCCTCGACTTACCTGAGTGACATGAGGATGAAGATCAATTACCTGTCCCCCCAGTTGATACATTGCGACTGTAAAACTCACTCTAGTGCGTGTTGAAGCTTTGGAGAACAACAAACCCAAAACTTTATTACAATGCAACTTGAGTTTTTCCGACTTTAGTTGAGTAGCCAATTCCAGAAGTTCTTGCAGTTCCCCAGAACTCAGATCCGCTAGACTTAATAAATCTCTGCCTATTAATGCTGCCATGCTTGATTATCTATAAAGAACAAATGTTTCCGCGCCTTTGTATAACCGTGTCACCAGGAATACTCCAATTGCACTGTACCAAATATTTTTGCATCAATCTACAACCTAGCGGCTAGTTTTGCCAATTTTTGGCAATCAGAAAAATATTTTGCTTACCCTCTAGACAAATCATGTCCCCATGTTATAATATGAAATCGGTGAGGCAATCAAAAACCTTCTTACCAAAATCGCCAGCATAGCACAGTGGTAGTGCATCCGACTTGTAATCGGAAGGTCGTAGGTTCAAATCCAACTGCTGGCCCTTATCGAAACCCTTGAGAAATCAGGGGTTTTGTCGTTTCTACCCATGAATTCTATTTTAT
>NZ_VIKY01000214.1:0-30111 GCF_009711925.1 Dolichospermum sp. UHCC 0352
CCAAATGCTTCGCCCGTACAGTTGTCAGTTGTTCGTTGTTATTAATTTTCTGATTTTTAATTTTTAATTCTCAATTTTGAATTGTTTATCTTCCCCATTTAAAAATGGCTGCACCCCAGGAAAGACCGGCACCAAAACCAGATGCAGCAATAATATCATTGGGTTTGATTTTCCCGGCTCGCACTGCTTCATCTAACGCCAGGGGGATAGATGCGGCGGAGGTGTTACCATAGTCGGATACATTACTGATCACTTTATGTTCGGGAATCTCTAAGCGTTCAGCAACGGAATTGATAATTCTTTGATTTGCTTGATGTAATACCAGCCAATCTATATTTTCAACTTTGAGATTAGCTGCAAACAGGGCTTTGTCTATTACTTCTGGGACTTTTTGCACAGCGAAGCGGTAGACTTCTTTGCCGTTCATGGTAATGGGGTGATATTTGCCTGTAGATACATGAATATCTGGTGTCAGTTCTGTGGTAGAGGCGTTATAGGACAGGTTAAGACAATTGTTTTGAGAACCATCGCTTTTGAGGCAAAATCCTAATAGGCGATCGCTCTTATTAGCCTGTAATACCACTGCCCCAGCCCCATCACCAAATAACACACAACTGCGTCTATCTTGCCAATCTACCCACCGAGAGAGGATATCAGCCCCAATTAAGAGTACATTTTGATAAACACCTGTTCTGATGTATTGTGCGGCTGTAACTAAACCAAAGACAAAACCAGAACAAGCGGCGGTTAAGTCAAAGGCGACTGCTTTGGTAGCACCTAATTCGCCTTGAACACGGCAAGCAGTGCCAAATAGGTCATCAGGGGTGGAGGTGGCCAATAAAATTAAATCTATGTCTGCTGCTGTGATCCCGGCGGCAGCAATGGCCTGTTGACTAGCCGCAGTGGCCAATGATGCCAGTGAGTCAGGGGGCAACGCTAACCGTCTTTGACGAATTCCTGTTCTTGAGGCAATCCACTCATCTGATGTTTCTACCAGTTGAGTTAACTCTTGGTTGTGTAAACAAGTTGCTGGGACTGCTGAACCACTGCCTGTAATTGCTATACCACCGTTAAAAAAATTTTGCACTTCTTTTTTTCCTCAATTGTCAATTGTCATTTGTAAATTGTCAGTTGTCTTGTTTGTAAGCATTAATAACGAGTACCAATGACAATCCCAATTTTAGATTTGAGATCAAGAACAATAGATTTATAAAAGTAATTATGAATCTAAAATCCGCAATCTAAAATTGGATGACAAGTGACAAATGGCTGTTAGCGGAGGATCTCTACTTTTGAGAAGTAATAGTTAACTACTTTCATTTTGGAGAATTTGATATTGGGATTGAAGTCTTTCTAACACCTGATTATCTACGGCTTCTTTAGCCATGCGAATGGCACTAAAAATAGATGGTGCTTGGGAACTGCCATGACCAATAAAACAAATACCGCTGACACCCAAAAGCAAAGCGCCTCCATGTTCAGCGTGATCCATGCGCTGTTTAACGCGTTTTAAGTTGGGTTTTAAAATCGCTGTACCGATTTGACCGTGTATCCCTTGGGGTAATTCTTCTCGGAGAATTTGCAGAATTACTCCGCCAACTGCTTCAGCAAATTTTAATAAAATATTACCCACAAAGCCGTCGCAAACAATCACATCAAATTCACCGGACAATACATCACGCCCTTCAGCATTACCAGTGAAATTAATTTGAGTATTTTCCCGTAACAATTGGTGGGCGCGAAGAACTACTTCGTTACCTTTAGTATCTTCTTCGCCAATATTCAATAAACCTATTTTGGGATTTTCTGTTCCCAAAACATACTGACTGTAAATTGAACCCATGACTGCAAACTGCTCTAAAAACTTAGGGCGACAGTCTACATTAGCACCGACATCCAGGATCATTACTGGCTTGCCTGCTTTGATGGTGGGGAATACTGTGCCAATTGCTGGGCGGTCAATTCCCGGTAATCTTCCTAAGCGTAGCAAAGCTGAGGCCATGGCTGCCCCAGAGTGTCCAGCAGAAAATACAGCATCTGCTTGTTGATTTTTAACTAAATCCATCGCTATGTTGATGGAAGATTTCCGCTTGCGTCTAACTGCGTTGAGAGGATCTTCATCCATAGCGATCATTTCCTCGGCAGGAACAATCTCCAAATCCGCCATAGTTGTCTTTGGCGGCATTACAGCCTCGATTTGTTGGGGATCTCCAACCAGTAATATTTTTACACCCAATTCCTCTCGCGCCCGCAGTGCGCCGGCGACGATTTCAGCGGGTGCATGATCTCCCCCCATTGCGTCAATTGCGATCCTTACACCAGTCGATCCCATTGCTCAGAGCTTATAGAAACCTTACAAATTTTATCAGATTGCAATACTTAAAAATTCAGAATTCTCAAAAAAGCATAAGAAAATCTATTTTTTCTGCAACTAAGAGAATTCAGGAGCTTGCATTAATTGAAATATAACGATACCTAATTAAGCATACAGGTATTTTGAATAGGACTGGGAAAGGTAAGGTTAAAGCTTTTTTATGCTCTTTTACCGTTCACCGGAAAATATGTGAATGAACTACCCCTTGCTAATTACTATAAAGGCGTTTTCTAGATGATAATAGACTGAAATTATAGCAGACCAAACAACAAAAATGAGATTTACAGTCCCCAGTAACTACAATTTTCTAGGCAGATTTTACCGACTGGCAAGCATCAGCGTGCTTGCTAATATGATGGTTCCTTTGGCTGGTTTGGTAGATATTGCTTTTTTAGGGCATTTAACAGATATTCGACATTTAGCAGGAGTAATTTTAGCAACTATTCTCTTTGATTATCTTTATCGAGTCTTAAAGTTCATGCGTTCTAGCACCAATGCTATAACGGCTCAAGCTGTTGGTAAAAATGATGATAAAGCAGTAGTTTTAGCTGGTTTACGGAGTGGTTTAATTGCTTTACTAGTGGGTTTAATTATTGTTTTATTGCAATATCCTTTACAAAAAATTGGTTTTTTCATTTTGAGTGGTTCTTCAGATATTGAATCTGCTGGAGTTGATTATTTTTATGCGCGAATTTGGGGCGCACCTGCTGTCCTCCTCAATTTTGTTTTATTTGGTTGGTTTTTAGGTAGAGAAATGAATTGGGTGATGCTATTAATGTCAATTGTCGGTAATGGTTCTAATGTATTGTTAGATTATTTGATGATTTCTAAATGGGGTTGGGCAAGTGTAGGGGCAGGTTTAGCAACAGCATTAAGCCAGTATTTAGCTTTAATCGTGGGTTTAATATGGATGTTTTTTACTATTCCTTGGCAAGCTGTACCAGCAGCCATTCAAGAATTATTTGATTGGGTAGCTTTAAAGGAAACTTTTGCGTTAAAAGGTAATATTTTGATTCGGTTTTTAGTATTAGTTTCTGTCTATTCTATTTTTACTAATTTAAGTGCAACCATGGGAACAACTGTTTTAGCGCAAAATGGTTTATTACTCCAAATTGCTCTTTTGAGTCAGTTTACAATTCAAGGGGTAGGAGTAACAATGCAAACCCTGACAGCGAATTTTAAAAGCAAAGACAATACTCAACAGATCATCCCTTTATTAATAGTTTCTTTAGTGACTAGTGTGGTGATTGCATTAGGTTTTGCCGGGACATCTATTTTCTTCCCTGATCAGGTATTTGGATTATTAACTAATCACACAGAAGTGAATCAAGAGATTAATCAATATACCATTTGGTTAGTGCCTATTTTAGTAATTACTGCCATTACTCTTATGCTAGAAGGTTATTTTATTGGCTTAAAGGAAGGGGCAACTTTACGTAATACGGTATTATTATCTTTTGTAGTGGGTTTTATCCCCTTACTAATTGCAGCTTGGTATTTTCATAATAATCATTTATTGTGGTCTACTTTATTGTCTTACATGACAAGTAATATGATTTTATTAGGTGTATCTGTACCCCAAACATTTAAAGATAAAAGTTTAGAAAATCAGCCATTAATTTCCAGATAAGACTCCCATTTGTTTTTTCAGATCCCCGACTTCTTCGAGAAGTCGGGGATCTTGTCTTGTCCAGATTAGAGGAAATTAAATTAACTCAAAACCCAGCTAACCAGTGTTCTCACACCAAAACCAGTTGCCCCTGCACCATTGTAGCCATGTTCCTTATCAGCCCAAACTGGTCCGGCAATATCTAAATGCGCCCAAGGGGTATCTTTAACAAACTGTTTGAGGAACAAAGCCGCAGTAATAGAACCGCCATAACGGGGTCCGGTATTTTTCATGTCGGCAATACCAGATTTAAGTCCGTCAAAATATTTGTCTTCCATTGGCATCCGCCAAATTTTCTCACCAGCACTATCAGCGGCTGTTTGCAGTTGGGAAGCTACCGCATCATCTGGTGTAAATAAACCAGCGATATCTTCACCCAAAGCTACCACACAAGCACCTGTGAGAGTAGCTAAATCAACGATCGCATCCACACCCAATTTATCAGCATAAACCAAGGCATCAGCCAAGGTTAACCGCCCTTCAGCATCGGTGTTATTAACTTCGATGGTTTTGCCATTTGATGCGGTTAAGATGTCTCCAGGGTGCATAGCCTTACCGCTAATCATGTTTTCGGTGACGGCGGAGATAAAGTGAACTTCTACATCTGGTTTTAACTGCCCAATGGCTTTGGCTGCACCTAAAGTTGCGGCTGCACCACCCATATCCATTTTCATGGTTTCAATGCCGCTACCAACCCCTTTAATGTTCAAACCACCGGAATCAAAAGTTACACCTTTCCCGATAATTGCCAGTTTTCGTCTCGGTGTGGTGGCTGGTTTGTAGATAAGGTGAATGAATTTTGGTGGTAAATCAGAAGCTTGGGCAACTCCCAAAAATGCGCCCATACCGAGGTTTTCACATTCTTCCTGTTCGAGAATTTCCAGTTCTAACCCGTATTCGTGAGCGATCGCTTGGGCAGTTTCTGCCATAGTAATAGATGTAACCGCGTTAGCTGGGGCTGCTACTAACTGTCTCGCCAAAATCACACCAGAAACAATTTGATTAGCACGGGCAATAGCAGCTTCTTGTCCTGCTAAACCAAGTAAATCAATAGTTTCGATTTGAGGATTTTTATCTTCTGGCTCAGATTTAAAGCGAATATCTTGGTAAAGTGCTAATTCTATGCCTTCAGTCAATGCTTGGGCTGTGGCGGCTGGATCATTGTTCCACAGTGGTAAACTGATTCCCAGGGTTTTGGTTTTTTGCTTTTTGGCGGTTCGGGCTACAGTAGCCGCAACCCGGCGTAAATTTTCTAATTTCAGCGCGTCTGGTTTCCCTAAACCCACCAAAATCAGCTTCCGCACGGCATGAGTCGCACCTAAGCGAATAACGATAGTGCTATTTACCTTACCTGTAAATTCTTCTTCGGCAATAACTTCTTGGAAAATTCCTGCATATTTATCATTTAAGCTGGCAAGATCACCAGTTAACTCTACTGCGTCTTCAAATAAGCCAATGGCTAAAGTATCACCAGTCCAATCTAATAATGCTGTATTTGTAGGTTGAATCGTCATTTTTGTAAGTTCTGTTGATCTTCTGTCATGTACCAGTATTGCTCAAATTTTCTGAATCATGGGCGTTTGACGCAACGTCTTGACAATCTGGTAGAATTAGAAACGATTTACAATTGTCCAATTTACAAAGTTTTATCTGTTTTTTAGAAATCTGCTGCTTGTAAAAATTATTAATATGTCTAAAGATACAAATCAACCCCAACTACCACCAACTAGTGCCATTGAGAGTGTAACTAATGTTGCATTTGAAAATTGGTTTGAATATCCAGTTAGGGCGCAACCTCACCACACGGACTATGCAGGTATTGTTTGGCATGGCACTTATTTGACCTGGATGGAAGAAGCACGGGTAGAATGCTTGCGTTCTATTGGCATTGAATTTGCTGATTTAGTGGCGTTAGGTTGTGATTTGCCTGTAGTGGAGTTGTCAATCCGTTATCATCGGTCGGTGCAGTTAGGGATGTCAGTCTTAGTAAAAACACGGATGGCTGAGGTGACTGGAGTGCGAATGAACTGGGACTATACCCTTGTTTCTCCTGATGGTCAGGATTTATACATTACTGCTCAGGTGACGTTAGTGGCTTTAGATCGGGAAAAGGGGAAAATTATGCGGCAGTTACCACCCGCGTTTCAAGATGCTTTAGCGAAGATTTCTGGATCTCGGAAGATTGGGTAATTATTAAAAATGAAAAATTAGATTTTTTAGGGCAATATCCAGGTTGAAATTGCCCAAAATTATCTACTTTTGTCTATCTAACCAAGTGACTAAATCAGATATTGCTGAAAAGTCTAAAAACTCTTCTCCTAATATTTCTAATTGTTCAGTGGATAATAAGCGCATCTTTTCAATTATTGGTAAAGATATTTCACCAAACCGCCGATTTAATTGACGATTCAAGAAACGAAAAGCTTCTTTTTGTTCTCCTATTTTTTCTCCTTTGAGTTCACCTTTTTGCAAAATATCCTGATAAATTACAGATTCTTGCATAATATCCTCGCTCAATAATTGACGAATTAGATTTTTCTCGAATCGCAAACCTGCTAAAATCTCTGTGTAAGCAGCAGTGTTCTGTCTGGCTGCCACATTTGTAATCTTAGCAATTTCTGTGGCTACTTGGGATAATAACCCTGGTGCGGAATTTGTTTTTGTTAATGGTGCTAATGGAAGTAATGCTGGATTATTGAGAAATAAATCTGAATCTTGTTCCCACATTCGGATGACTCGATAGCGATGATTTGTCATTTCATCAAGATAAGCTTCGGTAAAAGCGATTTCATTACTTGTTTCTTGTAAGAAAATCACTACTTGGGTGACAGGTAGATTATACTGTCTAACTAATCTGACAAAATAATCTAACATTCTTAATGGAATGGGTGTTTCTGATTTGGTGTTCGTTTGAAATTCTAGATGTAGGATTCTGTTGTTTGTTTGTAGCAATATAACGGAATCTGCGCGAATTGGTTCTATGCTGAGTTCTGTTTTTAAGACTTTGATTTTTTCCACTGTTTCCGGTAGCAACCAGTTGGCAAAATCAAGGGGATATTTTTCAGCTAAGATTTTACAAACATTATCAAAACTCACAATTTACACCGCTTAATAGATTTCAGCCTTGCAAATTTTCTTCCATCGGTAGATAATTGGGAAGAGTTGCTTTTAATTTTTAATTGTCACTTTTTCACTGGCGTTTGGGAGAAAGTTTGAGCAAATTGGCTGATTTGCTGCCAAATATCTTGGGGAGTAATACCGAAACCAAAGTATAATAACATGACAACAGCGGCAGAGATAATGGCCGTTTTAATCGTGGTTTTAATTAGTTTCCAGAGAATGATAAAAACTATCCAAGCTACTAATAAGGTAATAATCATAAAATTAGGAAATAGGGAATTGATACTGAGTTTTTTCCCAAATTAAACAGTAAAATCAGGATAATAAACTATTCTGGGGAAAAATTGCAACCTTCCTGGGCTAGATGCTTCTAATATATTGGTAAAGTGTAACTTTTACGCCAAATGGAAACCAGTTAGAAGCATGAATTACGAAATAGCTATTTTTTTAGTTATACATCGCTACTTTAATTACTTTCCGTGCCTTCATATCCATGAATACCTGTTCTAAATCCTGTAAAGGTCGGTGTTCACTAATAAGTAAGTCAAAAGGAATTGTACCACTAGCGATGAGCGATAAGGCTGCTTTCACATATTCTGGTGTATTGTGAAATACGCCTTTGAGAGTAAGTTCACTATAGTGCAATTGTTCGGTATTGACAGAAATTGTGGTATCTCTTGGACAACCACCAAATAAATTGATAGTTGCACCAGGACGACCGCAAGCGATCGCCGTTTCCCAAACACTCGGTACACCAGTAGCCTCTATAACTACATCTGCACCCCAACCAGCGGTTAATTCCCTAACTGTGTTGGCAATATCCGTAACTTGATGATAATTAAAAGTCTTTGCTGCACCGAACCTTTCACCAATTTCTAACCGTTGGTTATTCCCACCCCATAATATTACCTCAGTATATTTCGCTAATACTGCCACAAACATCAAGCCAATTGCGCCATCACCCAAAACCACTACTTTGTCATGGGGTTTGACACCAGAACGGCTGATACCATGTAATACACAAGCCAGCGGTTCAGTCATCGCCGCTAATACTAAGGGTAAATGTTTAGGAACTGGTAATAAATTATGCTCAACTATAGGAGCAGGAATTTTCAGATATTCCGCAAATGTCCCATTATTCCAAGTTAAATGGGGACATAAAGAATATTCTTGGCGTTGACAAAATAAACATTTCATGCAGGGAGCAGAATTATTTGCTACCACGCGATCGCCTACCCGCCAATTCGTCACCCCAGCGCCGACAGCGACAATCCGTCCTGCACCTTCATGACCAAACAGTGTCGGCGGTGTCAACATTTTAGCATGGCCACCACGTCGCCATACCTTCAAATCTGTCCCACAAGTAGTGGCTGCTTCCACCTGAATCACCACCTCGCCGGCTTCGGGAGTCGGGTCAGGAACTTGTTCTAGGCGTAAATCTTCTTGTCCGTAGAGTAGTGCTGCTAACAAAATTTTTCACCCATAAAAAAGAAGTATGGCTTAAACCACGCTATCAAAACCTATTAAATACGCTTTTATACCATACTTAATGACATCGGCATATATTTTGTATTGAAAATTAGCAATTCCTGCTTTTACCTAAATTTATGCTGATGAGTTTTCTATTCCCCATGTTGAAAAATTCAAGAACTCAAAGCCGTTTGGGGTAAAACTTCTTGATTATGGGTTTCCAACTTAGATAGTAGATTAGATCCACTACTTGTATTTAAAACTGGTACTTCTTGTCTACAGGAAAGACAAAACCAATAAACCTCATGATGACGGACATGACGCAGAATTGAACCTCCACAACAGGGGCAGGTGTTAACTATGATACTCATAAAATGTCCTCCTTAAAAAAATTAAACCCTGGCAATGTTATGATTGATCTCGACATCACCATTAAACAATTCAAAATTCTAAATTTATGGTTTATTTAGTAACATTCATTTTTTATAGTTTTTTATTCCCCCATTCGCAATTCTCAGATTTAGAGAAATTGGTGGTAAAAACCTCTCAATAAATGCTAAATTAACCAGCTTTATGGGATATTTATCCAAGCTGATTCTTTGATCAAACCAATGAAAACCTGTGAGAACATTATCAAACTATAAACTAGTATAGTCCTTATTCATCTATCTTAGGGATCATAAATATATAATTTTCATGAGATAATTACTTTACCATTATTTTGCAGTCGTTTTAATAATTAACTCATGAAAATTGCTACTTGGAATGTGAATTCTGTGCGGACACGTTTAGAACAGGTTATCAATTGGTTAACAGAAAATCCGGTTGATGTTTTGTGTTTACAAGAAACCAAAGTCATAGACAAGGACTTTCCTAATCTTGCGTTTGAAAATTTAGGCTATTATCCGTATATTTCCGGGCAAAAATCTTATAATGGTGTGGCTTTAATTAGTCGTCAACCTTTGACAGATGTAAATGTGGGTTTTGGTGCTATTTTGCCAGAAATAGCATCAGCATGGGATGAACAAAAACGGGTAATTTCTGGTGTAATTGAAGGAGTAAGAATTGTTAATCTTTATGTTCCCAATGGTTCAGCTATCGGTAGCGACAAGTATGAATATAAGTTAGGCTGGTTAAAAATTCTCAAGGAATATTTACAGACTTTACTATTATCAAATTCTGCTATTTCTATGTGTGGTGATTTTAATATTGCCTTAGAAGATATAGATATTAATGATAAGGTAAAGATAGATAATCACATTATGGCATCTGCATTAGAACGTCAAGCGTTACGAGATGTTCTCAGTTTAGGTTTTGGAGATGCTTTTCGTAAATTTAACAACGCAGGAGAAAATTATAGTTGGTGGGATTATCGGACTGCTGCTTTTAAGCGTAATTTAGGTTGGCGAATAGATCATCATTATCTTACACCAACTTTGTATGAACGCGCCCAAAGTTGCACTATTGATATTGAACCCCGGAAGTTAGTTCAACCTAGTGATCATACACCAGTAATTCTGGAATTTTAACAGATTTTAGATTTCAGATCCCCGACTTCTCAAAGAAGTCGGGGATCTAGTTTTTCTTGTTTTTCAATTATCTCCCTAACAATAAACCTCTAAAGAAATAAATCATATTTGTGAATATCTGTTCTATCCATAATATAGACTGATCTAACCATTCCAGAATTTGTTCTAATGGGTGTTTTTCATAACCTAATGATGTGGCAGAAATATCAATCCAGTCAGGCTTAAAATTAAATCCTTGGCTGGTTTGACTATCTATTTCTGGAAATTCCTCATTTTTGGGTTCGGTTGCTTGCTGACCTATTTTGCGGTGAATCTTAGAGAATTCTCTTTTTGCTTGAGGTTGCTGTACTGATTCCTCAAGTTTGGTATTCGTTTCACCAAATAAATCATTCCATGTCAACCAATTATCTCCTAAAGAATCACGAGAATCTAACTGATTATTTGATGATAAAACCTTTTTAAAATCAGATTTATTTTGGAGTTTTTCTGGAGAAGAATTTGAGTCAATTTGATAATTATTTCTACCTCCAAAAAAGTAATTTATCGCGGCTGCTATTAAATCAGAAATTTGTAGTTGCGGAGATTTTAAATCATCGTGATTAACTGCTAATCCATTAACCTGATTTTGGAAATGATTGACAATTTCCTGGCTATGTTTTTGGACAGGAACTAAAGCCGTAGTTTCTAAATTAGCAATTAATTGATCGAGAAATCCAAAAAGTTTAATGGGATTTAATAGAGATTTTCGTGCTATGATAGAATCTTCGTCAGTTAGCTTATTCAGCAGATGATCAATTTTGGGCAATAATTCTTTTTGCTGGTAAGCAATTAATTGTAAAGAATACCGATATTCGCTAATTTCGCTATTAATTCTATCTGCTAATTTGACGTTTTGCTGCGGTGTTAAAACATCGAAAATCCGATTATCAGCACTGACTAAGACTAAGTTTCGGGTTTGTAATTCTATAGCAATTCCCTGTACCGTGGGTATATGCTGTTGGAGAGTATTTTCTGAAGTTGGAAAATTCGGCTTGGGAAAAATTTTCTCCCACAAAGATCCTAAAAATGTGAAGGGATTTGTTTTTGGGGAAGTTGGTAAATCAGCATCTCCAGGAGGAAGATTTTTGACAACATCTAATATAATTTGAATTGGTGCGTCACTAGAGGGGAGAGTTGCTGAATGTAATTGTTTTGCTGTGCCATTTTGTTGCCATAATTGGTAAAGTGGATAAAGTAGAGAACCTACACCCAACCCAGTAGCAACTTGCAAATTTTTGACGGTGTTTTCCCATTTTTGTGTCAACCGTCGAGAATGCTGGTAGACAAA
The DNA here is from genome assembly GCF_009711925.1 of Dolichospermum sp. UHCC 0352. Classification (NCBI taxonomy): domain Bacteria; kingdom Bacillati; phylum Cyanobacteriota; class Cyanophyceae; order Nostocales; family Aphanizomenonaceae; genus Dolichospermum; species Dolichospermum sp. UHCC 0352. Next base: position 11,490 of record NZ_VIKY01000214.1, read on the forward strand.
GTTAAAGAGTTTGCTTTGATAGCGGTTTGAAGAATCGGAAGACATGGTAGGTAATTATGTGTAAGTTGTAGGGTGAGGTTATGAAACTCCCAGCAAGTTGTAAATTTTCGTCAGTGTCAATTATTTATATTATTTTATTGGCAATATGAATCTCCCTGTATCCTCATTAAATACCAAATCTATATCCACAGCAATTGAAAATTTGCGTTCTTGTTGTCAAGTTGATATCCAGTCCACCTGGAGATATCAGGAAACTGACGAGGTAGTTACTGATTTTATCCCATTTAGTTTAACTGATTGGCTACCTGTTGAGCTAAATGAAAAAGATCATATTTTCTGGAAAGGGGGAAAACAGGTATTATGGTTAGGACAAAAATTTTCTGTTCCTGAGAATTTACACAACTTTCCGTTAACGGGTTTGTCTTTGCGCGTGGCTTTGGTATGGTGGGCAGATTTAGCGGAAGTATATGTTAATGATAAGTTAGTATTGACGGGAGATTTGTTTGATTCTTCACCGCGAGTATTACTCAGTTCTAGTGTAACTCCTGGGGAAGAGTTTACCATAGCTTTGCGGTTGGTGAGTCCGGGACATTGTGATGGGGCGTTGATGCGATCGCTTGCAATTTATGAATCAACAGATTACAATCATCCTGATGCTGGTTTTATTGCTGATGAATTAGCAGTTACGGAAATTCTTATCCAAAACTTCGCACCAGAAAAAATTCCAAATCTAGCTAGGGAAGTTGAGAAAGTTACAAATCTTAAAGACGCAGAAAATCAAGATTGGAAAACATATTTGGTGAATTTGCGAGAAACCTATGTGGGTTTAGCTGAATTTATCAACGCCCAAAAATATAAAATCAATTTATTAGGTCATGCCCATTTAGATTTAGCATGGTTATGGCCTGTAGCAGAAACTTGGAAAGCAGCACAAAATACTTTTGAGTCAGTTTTACAACTCCAAAAAGATTTTCCCGAATTGATATTCTGTCATACCACACCGGCGTTGTATGCTTGGGTAGAAGAAAATCGTCCTGACTTGTTTAGAGAAATTCAAAACCAAGTTAAAGCCGGAAAATGGGAAGTTTTGGGAGGTTTTTGGGTAGAACCGGATTTAAATTTAATTGCTGGTGAGTCTATAGTTCGTCAGTTATTATATGGACAAAGGTATTTTTTGCAGAAGTTCGGAAAAACATCTTCTGTAGTTTGGGTTCCCGATACCTTTGGTTTTTGTGCGACATTACCCCAATTTTTAGCAAATGCGGGAATTGAATTCTTTGTGACGCAAAAACTCCGCTGGAATGATACAACTAAATTTGATTATGACTTATTTTGGTGGCGATCGCTCGATGGTAGTCAAACATTAAGTTTCATGTCCGCACCTATCGGCGAAACCATCGAACCTGTTAAAATGGCCAAGTACGCTTGTGAGTGGAAAACTCAAACAGGTTTACAAGATTCCCTTTGGCTTCCCGGAGTTGGTGATCATGGTGGTGGTCCAACTCGTGATATGCTGGAGACTGGAAGACGTTGGGAACATTCCCCAATTTTCCCCAAGTTAGAATTTACAACTTCGGAAAAATATCTTCAATTCATAAAATCTGAAAGTCAAAATTTACCAGTTTGGGAAAACGAACTTTATTTAGAATTCCACAGAGGATGTTATACTACCCACGCAGATCAAAAACGCTGGAATCGTAAATCTGAACATCTATTATATAGTGCTGAGTTATTCGCAACTTTAGCAAATATCCTTTGTGGTGCGAAATTTCCGCAAACAGAAATAGAAACCGCGTGGAAAAAAGTTTTATTTAACCAGTTTCACGATATTTTACCCGGTTCTTCCATTACCCAAGTTTATGAAGACGCTTTACCGGAATGGGAAGCGGTGGAAAAAATGGGAACGAAAATATTAGAAGAGTCCTTAATCGGAATCACATCCAAAATCAATATACCACAACCTCCCAATTCTGAAAGTATTCCCGTCATAATTTTTAACTCTCTCAACTGGGAACGTGCGGAAGTTGTTACAGTTGACTTATCAAAAATCATCACCCCAAATTATCCAACCTGGAAAGTTGCTGATATTCAAGGAAAAGAAATTTTATGCCAAAACTGCGAAAATTCAACTTTATTATTTTTCGCAACCATCCCATCTATAGGTTACAGCATTTTCTGGATTTCTCCCTCTTCCCCCCAGCCGAAAATATTCCCCAAAAACTGGATATTAGAAAACGAATATCTGCAAATTCAAGTTAACCCCGAAACCGGAGATTTAACCAGCGTCTTTGATAAAATTAAACAAAGGGAAATTTTAACCGGTGCAGGAAATCAACTTCAAGCTTTTACCGACAGCGGCCAATATTGGGATGCTTGGAATATAGATCCCAATTATAACACAAAACCCCTCCCTCCAACCGAATTAAAATCAATTCAATGGCAAGAATATGGAGAAATTCACCAACGGTTGCGAGTAGTGCGTCAACTGGGAAAATCGGAATTTTGCCAAGATTACATTTTGGAACTTGGTTCACCAATTTTGAAAATAACTAATACTGTAAATTGGCAAGAAAATCAGGTATTAGTAAAAACAGCCTTTCCTCTCAATCTCCAAGCCGAATTTGCCACCTATGAAATCCCCTGTGGTGCTATTCGTCGTCCCACAAATCCCCAAACCCCCGCAGAGAAGGCAAAATGGGAAGTCCCCGCTTTACATTGGGCAGATTTAACCACAGATACAGAAATCGGAAAATACGGAGTTAGTCTCCTCAATGATTGTAAATATGGTTACGATGCCCAACCTAACCAACTGCGTCTGACTTTGCTAAGAAGTTCCCATTGGCCAGACTCCCAAGCTGATAGAGGAATACACGAATTTACCTATAGTTTATACCCTCATTTGGGCAGTTGGGAAGAAGCAGAAACTGTAAAACGTGGTTATGAGTTAAACGTGCCTTTTGAAGTATTAGTAAATCCAGATAATTATCAATGTAATTCAGATGGTTGTCAAAGTCAAAGTTTTCTAGATTTATCAGCGGATAATTTGATTTTAATGGCACTTAAACCCAGTGAAGATGATTCGGAGAAATTCATTCTTCGCTTTTATGAATGTCATGGAAAAACAGCGAATTTATCTTTACAAAGTGAGGTTTTAAGTTTAGGAGAACCAGTTGATTTATTAGAGAATTGTCTTAAATTAGAAGAAAATATTCAACCTTGGAAAATTGTGACATTTCAAGCCACATTAATTAATTGTTCTCAGGATTTAGCTAAAGATAAATGTTTACCATTTTCTTTGTAAATAATTACTGTAAAGGTGCGAATTTTCATAAGTTTTATTGCTGAATTTCCTCCTTTTCTGTATTGACAAATACTGATGCAATCTAATAAAATAGAAAGGGCTAATCTTTTTCAAAAATAACTTATGGGAATTGAAGAATTATTGCTACCATTTCGAGAACAAATATTAAAAATTGCCACTAAGTATGGTGCTTATAATCTGCGAGTTTTTGGTTCTGTTGCTAGAGGTGAAGCAACACCAGATAGTGATATAGATTTTTTAGTAGAACTTAAACCACAAAGTAGTTTATTTGATTATATTGGTTTAATGCAAGATTTAGCAGCATTGCTAGGACGAAAAGTGGATATTGCTGAACCTGGTAATTTACATGAATTAATTAGAGATAAAGTATTAAGTGAGGCTGTACCTTTATGAAAGATGAGCGTTTGTATTTAAGTAATATTAAAGAATGTATTGAACGAATAGAAGAATATACGAAAGGTGGTAAAGAGGAATTTATGCAAAACAAGATGATTCAAGATGCTGTAATTCGCAATTTTGAAATCATTGGGGAAGCAACAAAGAGATTATCACCTGAGTTGAGAAGTCAATATTCTGACGTTCCTTGGCAGCAAATGGCAGGTTTACGAGATGTTTTAATTCATGATTATTTAAAGGTAAATCTTAATTTAGTTTGGCAAATTATTGAACAAAATTTATCTAATTTGAAAAGACAAGTTACAGCAATTTTGCAAAATCCATAACATCTCGTAGGGGTTTAGCATTGCTAAACCCCTACAGAATGTCAATATATTCAATAATGTAATGGCTTTATTTTTCAGGAATAGCAGATAACAAACAACGTAAAGCACGATTCACATCTTCTGATGTTTGAAAAACTTTATTCTTCATCAGGATCAAGAATTACAGTAATTTTATTTTCTGAGGTAGTAGAAAACCGATTAGGACGAGCTTTTGTATAATCGAAATTATACTCTGGTAATAAATCATCAGCATCAAAATCATCTTCTTGATTCATTGGTGTTTTGTTCATAAATCTTTGTTTAAACTAGAGATATAGTTTTTATAGATTTTCTATAAATTCTTCAGGAGTAATTTGTGCTTGTTTAAGAACACCGCTTAATGTACCTACTTTTAATTCTGGATGTAATGGTACAACACAACCAACTTCTCCATTAATTGTTTGTTTTTTCATGATTACATGACTACCTGTTTGTCTAATTTGATAAAAACCCATACGTTCTAATGTCCGAATTGCTTCTTTACTAGAAATTCGTGGTAATTTAGGCATAAGTAACCTCTATGCTAGTCACATATCTAGGAGAGGTTTCTGGTAAAGGAAATTCTTCTAAATAAAGTCGTGTTGCTTCTTTTAAACCTGTTATTGCTTGTTCTATAGTTTCTCCTTGATCTACAGTACCAACTTCTGGACATTCAGCGATATACATATCATCTTCTTTGTAAATAATTACTGTAAAACTGCGACTTTTCATAGTTTTTATGAGGGTTACATCTAGGTTTATTTTAACATAAAAGGTAAGGGTTTAGCATTGCTAAACCCCTACAATATTATCATTATTTCAAGCTGTAGCAAACTCTGTGAAAACTCTTTTACTGGGATGATGGAAACCCAAAACAATATCATTTTGCGGTATTCCTGCTGATAGTAAATCATCAACTACACATAAATCTGTTGCATCTTCTTCCACCCAAACTTTGCCGTTTTTAATGGTAATATAAATGATGATATGCTGTATTTGCTTTTTATCTTCCCAACCAAAACGAAACCACATATATTGATCTCTGGTTTCATCAAATGCTAAACGTTCACTAACTTCAAATTCATATTTTTTTGAAATTTGAGTATTACTCATTTCGTAATATTCAGTCAATATTTTTTTGATAATATTCCGGTATTGTTCTAGTTTATCCATTGCTGAATTTCCTCCTTTTCTGTATTAACAACTATTAACAGTAGGTGATTTTCCTGCATTACTGCTTGTACAGATTTTCGTTGAAAAAATTTCTCATAGACAACATCATCAATAGCTAAATAGAGTTTATATTCTGGTGCTGTAAGTTGAATGAGATTCCGATATACTATATATTGTCCCAAGGCGTTGTGAAAATCATACATCAGCGATTTGCTGACAAAACTTTTAATTTCCACAACTATTTTCTGTCCTTGACGTTCTGCTGCAATTGGTTTTTCTGCTGCTAGGTCTGCGTATAGTTCAGCATCCTCGTATTTGATAATATAAGGGTCGTCTGTGATAGTCCAACCGTCTTTTATCAATGCGTTTTTGACTTCGTTATGGTAGATATCTTTGGCTGGCATATTGGCATTATTTAATTATACTCTAATTGTAGTTTCAGGTAAGGGAAATTAGCAATTCTTGATTCTCGGTTAGCAGATGGGGTAATTGGTTGTTTTTGATTAGGGTTGGTTAATGTATGGGTGGAGAATAGAAGGTAAAATAAAGATAATGGTAGCTACAATTTATTCAAGAATTCTTGTGCTTTTTGAGCATTTTGTGTATTACCTTGTTGTTGATAGAGTTGTTTTGCCGTTTCTAAATCCTTAATTGCTTGTTGTTTATTACCTGTTAATAAGTACATCACCCCTCGTAGATTGTAGGCTAGGGCATATTGAGGATTAATTGCGATAGCTTGAGTATAATCAGTAATAGCTAACTCAATATTTTTTTGCTGTTGATAAGCAATTCCGCGATTAAGATAAGCATCTGCCAATTGAGGATTAATATTAATAGCTTGTGTATAATCAGCAATCTCTAACTCTGTTTTTTCTTGCTGACCATAAGCAATCCCACGCTTAACGTAAGCTTGTGCAAATTCAGGATTAATTTTTATCGCTTGAGTAAAATCAGAAATAGCTAACTCAATCTTTTTTTGCTGACCATAAATAACACCGCGATTAACATAAGCATAGGCATCTTGAGGATTAATATTAATAACTTGGGTAAAATCAGCAATCGCTAACTCAATCTTTCCTTGCTGACTATAAACAACTCCGCGATTATAATAAGCTTGTGCAAGTTGAGAATTAATATTGTAAGCTTGTGCAAATTGAGGATTAATTTTTATCGCTTGGGTATAATCTATAATTGCTAACTCGATATTTCCTTTCTGACTATAAGCAAGCCCACGATTATAGTAAGCTTGTGGAAACTGAGGATTAATTTTTATCGCTTGGTTATAATCAGAAATAGCTTGATCATGTTTTTTCAACTCGCTAAATATTTCTCCACGCATTTCATATAGTAAAAAATCTTTTTTCCTGTCTTCTCCTGATTCCACAATTGCTTGATTCATTGATTCTAAAGCATTTTCATATTGTTTTAAAATCCGACAAATTCCACTCTTCAATAAATAGGAACGATAAAAAGTTGGTTGTTTTTTAATTGCAGCATTTATAGCATTTACAGATAAATCATATTTTTTCTGTGCTGCCAAAATAAAAGCAGCATTGTAATGCGCTTCCCAAGAATTTGGATCTTTACTAACTGCATTTTCCATCGCTTCAATTGCACTCTCTGTATTACGAATTCGCCATAGTTGAATACCATAAGTTAGCCACTGTTTTCCAGTACCATTCACAGGGTCAGGTGCGGAAAAGGAAAAAGTCGGTACTGATGCTAAAATAAGAGAAGCTGCATCTACTGATTTAGCTTCATTTTTAGCGACATTTAATTGAGGTTGAGGTAACTGCCATAAACCATCTTCTTGATAAAATAAAAAACTTTCAATAGACAAACCCAAACTAAATCCTAAAACATTCGTTTCTGCGAAATTATGAATACCAACTAATTTCCCCTCTGTATCCCAAATTCCTCCCCCACTCATACCTGAATAACCTTCATTAGTATATGCTAATTCATATCCTCTAGGTTTAGCCCAAAAATCTCTTTCATTTGCATCTTGCACAATTCCCACACTAAATAGAGAAGGATGATTTAATTCTTCTCCCTTCCAACCATAAAGAAAAATAAGTTGTTTTTGCAACTCATAATCCCCCAAAGTAGCAACTTTATAAACCTGAGAACTACGAAACTGTAAAACAGCCATATCAAGTCCCTTTCTGGTGCGAATAGTCTGATTATCCACCTTATATACTTGTTTATCAGGTGCAACAACTTGATACTCCTGTTTATCTTCCACCACATGAAAGGCAGTTAACACATAATAAATATCCTTATCCTTAGCAATAATTACCCCGCTACCAATACCACCATTAGCTTTTTTAATCTGCACCGAAGACTGTTTAGCAATATCTAAAACCTTAGCCGGAATACCCCCAACTTTCCTAATTACCCTCTCAGGAAACAAAGCTAAATCAGGTGCAGCTTCATCCACTAAATTAACTGCAATACCCCAACTATAATTACCCCATTCCTTTAAAGTTTTCTCATCAGGTTGTTCACCTTGTAAATATCGAAAATCAGTTTGTAAAACCGGGTGAGCAAGTTTACTATTTATCCCCACCAAATAACCCTTTTCATTAATAATTGCTCCTCCACTCATCCCCTGTTGAATATCATTATCATAAGCTATTTGCTGTCCTTTAATTAACGGCTGATTTAAAAATAATTTCGCTGTACCTGTGGTAGTTTGCAAATTACCTTTAACATATCCTCCAGCAAAAACCTTTTCTCCTGGTTTAATATTCTCTTCCCCTAAACCAGCAACTAAATAAGTGGTTTCACTGCTAAAAGTCAATTTAGCTAAATCATATAAATCATCTTTTTTATTATCTTGTCTATCTACCTTAGAAAATTCAACGGGATAAACTTGATTATCTGGAGTGACAATTTTCACAGATTTAGCATTTTCTATCACATGATAATTAGTGAGAACAGTATAAAAGCCGTTTTGTTTTTTGATAATAGTTCCTGAAGCTGCTTCTTTATCATCAACTAGGACTTTAACAGTAATTTCTTTTAAGATATTATTTAATTCTGATTCTGATAAAGTCCCTGGTTTGCGTGCGAATAGGGAAGAACTACAACCAGTGATAATAATGGGAGAAGCGGGAAATAGGAGGATAAAGAATAATAACAGATGGGATAATTTGTGTAATTTCATAGATGGTACTCCTGGTATTTGATAATTTTGTTATTGGTTAATTTTCCGTTTGTTTCATAACCCGTCGGGGAATCAATTCCCCGTCTAATAGCGGAAGTCCGTTAAAACGGACTAAAAAATTCTTCCATTGGTATTTGATAATTTGGTTATTGGCTAATTTTCGATTTGCTTCATAACCCGCCTGGGAATGAATTCCCAGTCTAATAGCGCAAGTCCGTTAAAACGGACTAAAAAATCCAAAAAATCCTTCCATTCAGTCGGTTTTAACCGACTTTAGCTTTGAGACAGGGAATTTATTCCCTGGCTTTATTGGCTTTATTGGCTTTGTTCCTATCTTTATTTATTAAACACTTTGAATATATCAACAGTACAAGTTAAATTACTACGAGGTTTTACTGCACAAGAAGAAGTTAGATACGCTTTGGAGGCATCACCATTTAACACCGCAGTAAAAGATTTTAATTCCACATCAGCATCATCTGTATCTAATAATGTTAAAATCAAAGTATGACAATCTTTGCCTGTGCTGGTGCATAAAGACTTTAAGAGTTTGCGAGGGTCATTTTCAGCTTCAGAATAACCCCAAGTTAAATCTTTCAAACTTCCATTATCATAAGCAGTTTGTAATTTTGGTGTTACTTCCTGACATCTTCGTTGAGGAGGAAAACCAGCTTTTACAAAATTCGTGCGTTTCCACTCTATTAAATCTCGCGTTTTGTCTTGGTATTTAACCTTAGTAACAGGTTCTCCATTACCGTCTGTTTCACAGGAGAAAACAACCTTTTCAGATTTTTGACACGCTGTGAATGTGAGGTTTAAAATGAGTATACTTGGAAATAATAGCCACTGATAACTTTTCATAATTGGGATTGTCTTTGTGCTGGATTATTATCTTTATTGTCTGAATCAGGATGTCCAGGATTTAAGGATGTACAGGATGAATATGGGGATTTTATCACTAATTACCTATCTGTCACCCAAGCTTTAATTACATAATTACCACTTGCTGCTTTTGTTGATGTAATTTTAAATTGATAAGTACCCGTTTCTACCATAATAGAAGCGGTGAAATCATTATCTTTTGTTCCTACATTAGATACAGGATTAAAGTATTTATCATCTGGTTTCATCATCGTGAGTTGTGGTTGAAAATCATTGCTGATTATTTGCACTGTTAAATATTGTCTTTGATCACTTTTAAAAGTATAAACATCATAAGTTTTATTATTGGATAACTCTTTTTGATCTGATGATGTTAGTTGTCCTGATTTGGCTTTACCATCAGCTATTAGTTGATCATTAGATTTGGGTAATATGGACATAACAGCCATAACTACACTAATAATCAGGATGATTCCTGAAATAGTGCCAAGAATTAATTTCCAGGGAATTGGAGGTGCTGGAGGTGGGGGTGCTTGATTTCCCATTAATGCTTGTAAGCCTTCCTCGGCATTTTGAAAGCGTTTTGTATAATCCTCACAAATCATTTTATTTAAAATATCAGCAAATTCATGACTTACACTTGCTTTTTTTTGCCAATTTTCAGCTAGTAAAGGTGTATAACTGGGATCTTCTCCCGTGATAGCAAAGACTCCAATCATACCAATAGAATAAATATCACTAGCAAAAGATACTATTCCCAATAATATTTCTGGTGCAATATATCCTTTTGTTCCTCCCATAACTGAACCTACTTTTATTCCCGGAACGGTTACTTCTTTCGCTAAACCGAAATCAATGATAACTAATTTATTATCACTACTTCTGCGAATAATATTATCTGGTTTGATGTCTCGATGAATAATTGCATAACCAGGATTATTTTGAATGTACTCGAAGACTTCTAGAATCTCAATTAATAAAGATATCGTCTTTTCTTCTGATAATCTTTGATTTTGTCTGACGTCTTGACTTAAAGAATTTCCTTCAATATATTCTTGTACATAAAATTCTTCTCCACCTTCTGAAAATCGTTCATAAATTGTGGGAATTTGTTCATGTTTCTCACCAAGTTTACCTAATGCTTGCGTTTCTATTCTGAACAGCCTTAAATATTCTTGCCAATATTGATTTAATATTTCTTGCTGTTGTAAAATAGATAAGTTTTCAATATCTAATTTAGATGCAGTAGGTTTTTTGAGTTGTTTTAAAATCCGAATTGGTTGATTTGGATGATTAGAGTCTTTAACTTTATAGGTAATGCCAAAACCAGTATGATGAGACAAAAGATCGATAATTTTGTAACGTTCTCTCAGCAAAGTCCCTATTCGCAAGATATTATTCATAAATTATCTAAATTCAATATTGAATAATATACACCAGCAAAGCAAGAATTAATACTGAATCACAACCGGATGATCTGTGATAAACGTCTCCTCATACCCAATAACCAATTGACTTAATATTATGAATCAAACCTATACAACAGATGTCCTAGTAGTTGGTGGAGGCACAGGTGGAACAGCGGCTGCTATCCAAGCAGCACGACGAGGTGTAAAAACAATCCTTGTGAGTGAATTTCCCTGGTTAGGAGGAATGCTAACCTCTGCCGGTGTATCTGCACCAGACGGAAACGAATTACAAGCATTGCAAACAGGTTTATGGGGAGCTTTTTTACAAGAATTGCAACGTAGACAACCAGGGGGATTAGATCATAGTTGGGTCAGCTTTTTCAGTTATGATCCGCGGATAGGTGCAGAAATATTTGCCGACTGGGTGCGAGAATTACCGAATCTTCAGTGGATTTCGGGACAAGTGCCATTAGCAGTGTTGCGAACCCAAGACTGTATCACAGGTGTCCGCTTTGCAGATTTCACCGTCAACGCCAAAATTATCCTTGACGGCACAGAATTAGGAGACTTATTAGCATTAGGAGAAATACCTTACCGTTGGGGTTGGGAATTACAGTCAGAATGGAGAGAACCCAGCGCCCCAACAAATTTTAACTCCCTGACCCAAACTTATCCAGTCCAAGCACCAACCTGGGTAGTAGTCATGGAAGACTTTGGCGAAAATACCGCCCCAGCAATTCTTCCAGCCCCTAACTATGATCCATCTCAGTTTACAGGAGCTTGGGATAACTATAGTCCAGAAAAATTTTTGAACTATGGACGCTTACCAGCAGATCGATTTATGATTAACTGGCCTATTGCGGGCAACGATTACTGCCAAAATGCCAATCGGTTGCTAGACTCAGTGAAAAAGCGCGAATTTGTGCAAGAATGTTATTGGCACAGTCAGAATTTTGCCCATTTCATTCAAACCCAGTTTGGTAGGCGTTACGGATTAGCAGAAAACCTGTTTCCCCATCCTAACTCCGCCTTTGCCCTCCATCCCTATTATCGGGAAAGTCGCCGTCTAGTAGGCTTAACTACCGTTTGTGAACAGGATATTTTGCCTTTAGCCAACAGTAATACCGCATTACCATTTTCTGATGCTATCGCTGTTGGTAACTATGCCAACGATCACCATTATCCTGGTGTAGAGTTCTCACTGCAACCTAAATCTATCCGCTGGGGTGGAAGATGGACAGGAACACCCTTCACTATCCCCTATCGCGCCCTGGTTCCTGCTACTACAGATGGTTTGCTAGTTTGTGAAAAAAACATTTCCGTTTCCCACATCGCTAACGGCGCTACTAGACTTCAACCAATAGTCATGGGAATTGGACAAGCGGCAGGTATGGCAGCTTCTCTTTGTATTGTGCTAGAATGTCAACCCAGGGATTTACCAGTGAAGAGTTTGCAGGCTGCATTATTGACAGACGACGATGCACCTAGCCCAATTGTTCCCTTGTTTAACTTATTAACTAATCATCCCGATTGGTTGTACTGGCAAACTTATTATTTAGACCACCCAGAAGCTTATCCTGCCGATGGTAACTGTCCTTGTATTTTAGTCGATGAAGATAATAAATTAGATCTCGACTGCTTTACAGGCAGATTCCGACGACTGGGTGAGCAAAATTACCAATTTAATATTACAAATGACACCAATTTAACTACAACAAATTGGCAGCTTGTGACGTTGAAATCTGATATAGACCAACAACTGCAAGCTTTGACCCCAGAAAAAATACTCAAGATTTGGGGGCGACCAAATTTCTCTGGAAATTGGTTACTTGTTGAGCATCTTGAAGAAGTATAAAATGAACATTTATTCAGTAAACTACAATACTTTTTCCCGAATTTTCCGGACAGACATATAAAAGTTAAGTATTAGTGAAGTAGAGAGTTCTAAAATAGACATCTACTATGCGTGCTGCCATTTCACTTTTAGTATCGAGTCTGGTCCTTGGCTCCTTAGCTTTTAACTGCGAAGCAGTACAGACTCGTTTTTCCGCTCTGTCAATGGCTAAGTCCGATTACCAGCTTTCACCTTTGGTGTTAAACCAGAGTTTCAACCTGGCTGATAACTCCAAACCTAGCCCCAACCAACCCGAAAAGCCCAATCCTCACCGAGGTAGTGGTCGTAGAGGATTAGATGGATAAGTTGGCAATTTCAGTTCTGTTATGGAAGCGTCAAAGCGTAAAACCTGCCAACCCAGAAATGATATTACCGGATTATTGGATCTTTTAAATCCTGCATACCACTTCTTGAATCGAAACGATATAGACAGTTACAGCACTACACTTGTTTGATTCTATCGTTTGTAAATTTCCCTTTCACTGACACCAGATATAGATAGTTACAAGCACTATATCTTTGATCAGTCCCACGGCTACTGCGTCGTCACGCAAGCTATCAGTATTGCAATTTCTCTGCTAAAAACATAGACAGTTACAGCACTTCATCTCTCGAAAATTGTTCAATATTTCATCAAAACATCCGGTAATTACTCAAACCTTGGCGTGTATTGGTGACCAATTCACTAATACACGTACCAATCTCACCTGTGGTAATCGCGCCCGGTACACATTGGGCGTTAGTAGGTGGGAACAATTACCGGAAGTGAGGAAAAAGAAAACTTTTCTTAGTTATCAACCTTCATTGTGAATACTGAATTTCTAGTGACTTGGTTTGTGAGCAATCCAATATTTACTGACGAAGTGAACTTGGGTTTCTATTTGCTCAAATCCAGCTTTTTCTAACCGCTCTACCAGGTTATCTGTAACGTAATGATTGTAATAAGGTTCATGAAAAGTCTCTGAGAAGTTTTTGACAACTAATTCCATCTCCGGTAGATCATTTTCTTGAATGGAATCACAGATGATAAAAACGCCTCCTGGTTTTGTGACCCGAAAACACTCTTCAATTACAGTTTGACGAACTGCCGCTGGTAACTCATGAAACAGAAAAACACAAGTTGTGCCATGAAAATAATTATCTCGATAAGGCAACTCTTCGACATTTCCTTGCACGAGTTGCGGTAATTCTCCAGGAATTTGGGATAATAGTTCGTTGGCTTTCCGCAAATAGGCTGAGGATAAATCTATACCAAATAAAGATACGTCGGGTAAAGCTGCTCTGATTAACTTCAGTGTTCGTCCAGTACCACAAGCAATATCTATGACTCGGAGTTGTTCTTGGGGAATATGGTCAAATGCTGTTAGTTGGGATTTGAGAGGACAGAGGATGCGTCTTCTCATGGCATCAGTTGAGCCACCAAACAGAATTTCCACCTGTAAGTCATATAAATTGGCGGACAGTTCACTCAAATAGCCATCTGTTTGGTAATGGAAGTTCTGTAAATAGTAGCTGGGATAGTTGTCTGTGGCTATTTCTTGAGAAAATTCTTGATATTTTCGGTTTTTAATGCGTTCCCAGATGTTTGGTAAGTCTAAGCATATTAATGGATAGTAACGGAAGAAATCGTCCCAAGAATTATCAAATAATAAATTTTGTGGATACACACCTGCTTGACTATCTTCCCAGTCTCTTGCCAATAACTGGTTCATATTGTCTTGAAGTTGTGTGAGCAATTTCGGGGATAAAGGACTGATATTGGGCTGAAGTGATGGATAAATTAGGTTTTTGATCTGTGAACTTACGGTTTTGTGAGCAAAAGCAAAGTAATTCTTCCCTGATTGCAGAGCTTGGTAGCTTAATTTTGTGAAAATATCAAACATAGATAAAATTAAGTTTTGTTGAGTGTGTCGAGTTTTATAGCTCGTCCAGATTTTTATAGCCAAAAAAATGGAAAATGTAAATCATTCATCACAATTTTTACCTGTTAACAGGTGTGAATGGTTTATTTTATGGACATACAAACCACGACAGTCGCCCTCCTAGCCTTCTACGTCGCCTGGAATTTGGGTGCAAATGATGTTGCTAATGCGATGGGAACTTCTGTGGGTTCTGGGGCTATTACGCTCAAACAGGCAATCATTATTGCTGGGGTGTTAGAGTTTCTGGGTGCTGTCTTGTTTGGACAAGAGGTAACATCTACCCTTGGCACGAAAATCGCTAATCCAGCCTTATTTGTGACGACACCACAAACTTTAGTGATGGGAATGATAGCGGTACTGCTAACGGCTGGGATCTGGCTACAAATTGCTACAGCTAGGGGTTTACCTGTGTCTTCGTCTCATGCCATTGTGGGAGCGATCGCTGGCTTTAGTTGGGTAGCTTTAGGAATAGAAGCAATAGATTGGTCATCCATTGGTTTAATTACCATTGGCTGGATTTTAACACCAATAATTAGTGGCGCGATCGCCGCTGGGTTTTATAGTCTGATTCAACATTGGATTTTTAACCAACCCCAGCCCCTATCCCAGTTACAGGAATGGATTCCCTGGTTAAGTACATTGCTATTGAGTGTATTTGGCATTATCGTTCTCCCCACAATCACTCAACCTCTGAGTCAGTTCTTACTCACAGAGGGAAAATTGAATATTCCCCCCCATGACATCACCCTATTCATCGGTGGAATGGCTGCAATTAGCTTGACTTTGATCAGTTGGCGACAATTGGCAAATAGTCAAATTGACAATAAAATTCAAGGTTTATTTGCCAAATTTCAAGTTTTGAGTGCTTGTTTCGTGGCCTTTGCTCATGGTTCTAATGATGTTGGTAATGCGATCGCCCCCCTAGCAGTAATTTCCTACATTAATCAACAAGGTAAAGTCCCCAGTGATCAACTCACCATTCCCCTCTGGATTCTAGTTCTCGGTGCGATGGGGATTGTCGCAGGTTTAGCAGTTTGGGGTAAAAAAGTTATCGCTACCATCGGCGAAAATATTATTTCCTTAGAACCTAGTAACGGATTTTGTGCCGAACTGGCCACAGCCATCACCATCTTAATAGCTTCCCGCTTAGGTTTACCCGTTTCCACCTCCCACGCCCTTGTCGGTGGAGTTGTGGGTATTGGACTGGTACAGAACATTAAATCAATAAAATTTGCTACTATCCAAAATATCGCTGCGGCCTGGTTAATTACAGTCCCCATCAGTGCCGCCCTGAGTGCCACTATTTTTACCCTCATGGCAATTTTCTGGCAGTGAACTACCTACACTTCCCTTGCGGGTAAGTATAGGCTTCCTACCCAGTTAACAGCTTTTTGCTCTTCGAGAACAACAAGACTGATGTTAAGGCCATAGGCTGACCCCTCGTTCCAAAGGCAAAATCAATGGCAACTATCAATCAATAGGTATTCCGCACTGATTTGATGCTTGTAGTTAGGTATTCATTTGTAAGACTTTCATCACTATCATTCCTGAAAAAAATGATAGATAATAATCTTGTAATAAGTTAATTAAATTTATAAGTTCAGTGAAATTGTTCAGTTTCCTGTCTTTTCTCAAGGAAACTTAATACAGATGTTGGTCTGGTATCCGGGGCAGCAACTTAATCATCAAGGTGTTAGAGGCTAGAAACTGATGGGGCGATTTGAGAAGCGACCAGAAAACCCACGCATTAGAGGTGAGCTATCCAGAGCCGCAGAAAATGCCCTATGGGATGTAGTTGAGGATTTAGAAAATCTTCAACAAAATCTATTGAGGTCGTTACAGGAAGACGTAAAACGCTTAGAAATTGAAAAAACCAGACTATCTACCGATATTCAAAAGTTAATTGAGGAAAAAGAACAGTTACAACAATCACGGCAAATTACGGAACAGCAAGTATTAATCCGTCAATTAGCAGAAGTTTTAGCCAAACACATATCTTCCCAATTACAATCCTCACTAAAAACTTTAGCTACTCAAGCCGTAGAATATAATCCCTCTGATCTAGTCACGTTGCAAAATGCTCAAATAAATAATAATACAGTTAATGAAATCGGACAGAATGTCACTAATATGCTAGACAGTCTGGATGATAACGTCACTATTGCCTTTAATTCCCTATTACAAGAACTCAAAAACTATCAAGGTGATCTTTCCCAACAGTTGTCACGGATGTATAGCCAACAACAGCAAGGGGAAGCAATATTAGCAGAATTTGTAAATCGTCTCCGCAGTGAAGTAGAAAAAAATCGAGATGCAAACTCTCTCAAGGTAATAACAGGGGGCCCACCCACAGTTTTACAACTAGCTGATAGTCTGCGTGGTGAAGCCATAACTCATCAAAATGGAAATGGGGAAAAATCCTCACAAAAAATCATTGTCGAACCAGTTACTTTAATTCCTCACCAATCCCCACAGGGTGATTCTACATCAGCAGCCAATGCGGTTATATTATCTTCACCAACAGAGAAAAGCCCCGAACCCAGTTCTTTCGTAAATCCAGATTTACCAGCAATACCAGAAAATCAAAGCCCTGAACTCAGTTCTTTCGTAAATCCAGATTTACCAGCAATACCGGAAAATCAAAGCCCTGAACTCAGTTCTTTCGTAAATCCAGATACATCACTGGAAGACAAAAACTCTGAACTTAGTGCTGTTTTGACTTCTAAAGTATTAACAGCACCAACATTAGGAGAGACAAAACCTGAACCAGTTTCTGTTTTAACTCCTAATTTATCAACAGGACGACCGCCAACACCAAAATTAAGGCGCGAAACAACATCTAAACAAAAAACAACGCCTAAACAACCAGCAACTCCTCAGCAACCAGCAACTCCTAGACAACCAGAAACTCCTAGACAACAAAGATCCCGCACCTCTCCCAACTGGTCACAGTTGCAAATAGGTTTCCTCTTGATCTGTTTGTCTACAGTGGTTTCGTCTCTTTATAATGTAGCAATTAAAGCAATTTTCTTTACAGCTTCTAACCCCTTGGGCGGATTGCCAACCCAACAGTTAATCTTTCCCACATTGGGGAATATTTTCTTAATTTTGATGCTACGTTTATTAGTGGTTGTACCATTAATGTTACTTTTATCGCCGATATTACATCCTCCTATTTGGCAAGAGCTAGAAAATTTATTTGCTTCATTACGGGCAAATGCAACCCCTGTTCAGAACAAAACTAAACAGTCCTTGTTTTTGTCAGTAATTAGCGGTTGTTTATTATTTTTATCCCAGGTATTTATTTACATTGCTATCGGTGAAGTCACAACAGGAATAGCGATCGCCCTCTTCTTTATCTATCCAGTTATGAGTGTCTTCCTATCCTGGGTTCTATTTCAGGAACGTCCCAGTTTAATGGTAACAGGGGCAATGGCAGCAATTTTTTGTGGTGAATTATTAGTTTTAGGCAGTCAGTCTGTAGGGGTGAATAATACCTCACTAGGAAGCACCACGGCCATTCTGTCCGGGATAGCATTTGCAATTTATGTTATTCTGACGAGAATATGCGCTACTAAACTCAAACTACATCCAGTATCTTTGACTTCAATTAACTTCACTACCATGTTGTTATTAAGTTTTATTTGCTTAATCATCCCTTTACCCAGTAATTTAGGTTTAGCAATTAGCTCATCGAATATCCTGGAATTGGTGTTAAGTGCTTTTATATTAGGTGTCTTGACTTTGTGCGGTTACTTATTCAATAATTTTGGCATTCGTAACCTAGGCACTCCTGTATCCTCTTTAATTGGAGCTACAGTCCCAATTTTAACCGTAATTTTTGCTGGGGTAATGCTACAAGAATCCCTAAATATTGCCCAAGTGATCGGAGTTATCTTGGTTACGGTAGGTGCAGCAAGTATTAGCTTGAAAAAAACACCTAATCAGCTACAACCTAGTGAATGAGTGGGGGAGGTAGGGGGAGTGGGGGAGGTAGGGGAGTGGGGGAGGTAGGGGAGCTGTCTCTTATACACATCTAGATGTGTATAAGAGACAGCATTAGAGGTGAGCTATCCAGAGCCGCAGAAAATGCCCTATGGGATGTAGTTGA
>NZ_VIKY01000215.1:0-3423 GCF_009711925.1 Dolichospermum sp. UHCC 0352
AATGACCAATGACCAATGACCAATGACCAATGACTAATGACCAATAACCAATTGCGGTTTCCCCCAAATAATCGTTTCTTGTTTATAAACCACAAGTCCTGGTTTAGTGCCTTTGGGTTTGTAGACGTGCTTGAGTTGGGTGTAAACTACTGGTACTTGGTCACTTTGACGGGCGCGACTGAAATAACCTGCTAGATTGGCCGTAAATTGTAAATCAGCTTCTTCCGCCACTGTACCCGGTTCTAGACGCAGGAGAACATGACTCCCAGGAATTTCTTGGGCGTGAAACCACAAATCATAGTCTCCAGCGACACGGAATGTCAGTTGATCATTTTGAATATTATTGCGACCAATGAGGACTTCAAAGCCACTCGGACTGCGGTAACGATGAAAATTAGTGCCGGGGGTGTCGTTGCTGCTACGGCTGCGGTATTCTAAGTTTTCTAGATATTTTTGCCCAATGAGTTCATCACGGATTTCTTCTAAGGCTTGTAGATCTTCTGGATTTTGGTATTTGTCTATTTGCGAAATTGCGGCTTCTACTTGTTCGAGATAGTCAATTTCTGCTTGAACTGCAAATAGTAGCGGTTCAACAGCCGCACGGGCGCGTTTGAGTTTTTGGTGCTGTTTATAAAGCTTTTGGGCATTTTGGACGGCGTTTTTATCGGGCAAAAGAGCGATCGCAATTGGCTGTTCGGTTTCAAAATCTGGTAAACTAATTTCCTGCATTCCCGGTTGCCAATGGTGCAGGTTAGCCATTAATAAGTCAGCTTTTTGACGATATTCTTCAGCTTGATCTGATTGTTGCAGGCGATCGCTAAAAGTTTTCGCTTTGGTGCGTAATTTACCCAAAATATTCAACAATTTCTGACTTAATTGATGACGCAGTTGCACAAATAACTGTTCGTTCAGTTGGTCAGAATAATAACGGTAAAGTAACTCTTGGATATTCTTTGTGGGTGCAACTCCACCCCAACCCATCACCGTATATCCATTTTCCGTCCAAGCAGGTTGGAATTTACCTAAATCTAAAGCTTGTAACCATTCTTGCCAACTTTGAAATAAATTTTGCCAATCTTGGGGAGTAAGTTCATCAGTATTCGTATCTGGGATGATATTTGCCGTCAGCAGCATCGTATCTAGCAAAGCCGAACTTAACCCACTATAACTTTTGAGTAATTGGCGTTTAATTCCCCCTGGGACTAAACTTACCCGTTCTTGCCAACGTTCTAGAGATTCGCTTAAATTAGGGACTTTTCCCGTCAGTTTCGGTGGTGTTTCGTAATTTTGTCCAGTTTGAATCGGACGAACACTAGATTGTTGGTGACTAACTTGATGGGCAGCAGTGATAATTTCATTACTAGCATCAGTTAAAATCACATTACTATATTTGCCCATCACTTCCGCATAGAGGTGATACAGGGCTGTTTCTTCAGGACGACGGGCAAATTGTAAATCAATTACCCGTTCCCAAGGGGAAATCGCTTCAATTCCTACTAAGGCCAACCCACCCAATTGGTGTTTTAACTGTTGACTAAAAGTAAAAGTATCTGGGGCGCGTGGTGGTGGTTCACTAATACAAATATGGGCGGCTTGGGGATGCCAGGAAATATCCAGCCAACCCCGTTGATTTAAGGTGCGTAAGGCAATGGCAATGGTAAAGCGATCGCGCTGATATACCTGTTCTATGCGTGCAGGCAACCAATTAGCGCGGATTTCGCCACAAGCGGCGGTTAAAGCGGTAAAGTCCAGGGGTTGCAAAACAATTACCCCTTTTTCCCGACAAAATTACTTTTTTCTTGATTATTTTCTTGGTTCATTAAATAAATATTTTTCAGCTTGCTAAGTCTATATCACAAATACAATTAGTAAGATTCACTCAAATCTAGCTAATAATTCCTCACGAGACAATTGTAGAAGCAAAGGCGTGAATTCTTCTCTGGACATTGCAATTAGAGGGTTGATAATTGTTGCTAACTGTGAATCAACTGCACCAAAACGTACTTGCAATATACTTTCAATCATAGCGCGTCGTTCTCTTTCTATACCTTCTTGTTGTCCTTCTTGTCGTCCTTCTTGTCGTCCTTTTTGTCGTCCTTCTTGAAGTCCTTCTTGAAGTCCTTGTTTTTTCAGTTCTTCTAATTGTTGTTGATACATTTCCGATAATTTCATAATTAACTCCTGATCATCTTTATCAATATCTTGTTCTTGACGCTGACGAGCCGATAACACAGCAATTAGGTTATGTACTAATTGTATAATATCCGAAAGGAACGGACTATTATTGGCTAGTGCTTCTAATTCTTCTACTGCTTGTCTTTGGACTTTCCCTTTGCCTAAAACCCTCAAAAATAGTGTTTCGGGTGTACTCGGTAGTTGATGAATCGCCACAACTACGGTTTTAAATCCTTTTGGCAAGAAATAAATACCTTTTCCCCAGTTTGTTTCATCCAGAGTCCCATGAAAAATCTCTAGGATTTCTGATGATACTGTAGGTGTAAAAATCCATAATTGAGCTAATTCTGCTTCATTTATTCGCGTATTATTACGTTTTGCTTGCCGTTCTAGGTCTGCATGAATGTCAAACAATTTACCTATACAACTGCGAGTTTCACTTTTGCTGACGGCATTACGGAATGGTTCAAATATTGCATAATTTGTCACCATTTTCCCCAGTATTCCTAGTGTTTCTAGACTTTGTGTTGGTTGGGGTGAAGGAATAAATAATACGTCTATTTGTCTGACTTCTGCGGTAATATCTTTGCTGGTTTCTACTTCTCCATAAGGCGTTAATAATTCCGTTAGATATTGTTTAGCAAATTGATCATGTATAAAGCGAGTCATTTACATTAATAATTTAAAGACAGAATTATTAATTTAACATTTTTTGGGTGATGGCGATAACTTAGTAAAACGCAGGGGTTTAGCATTGCGCTTTACCCCTACATATCTAGGTTGCTCGTAATCTTGTAAAAGTTCACATCTCAACCGTCAAGAGTATCATCCAAAATCCAAAATCTAAAATCTAAAATTCACTCATCCTTGCCAGGGTGAAGGGATAGGTGTAGTGGAAATCACCTTTTCTGCCATCAACCTCACGGCAGTTTTCCCACAACTTGGGCATTCTACCTCTAAATACTGTGAAGTTGATACGTCTACCTCAGATAATATCCCCTGTTTGCAGTGCCAACACTCACAAATTACCCTGCATACTGGTTCGTTGCAGTCAAGGATCTTGACGTGCTGAAAATTTTGGGATTCGCTGTCTGGTTTCCTGGGCTTAGGGAATTTTTTGATTTCTTGAACTTCCATCATTTCACCGTCTAACTGCAACTATGTTTAGAGCTTACTTGATCTTTCCTATCTTACAACTATGTACGAATTGTCAGTTGTCAGTTGTTAGTAGGGGCGAAGCATTTGGAA
>NZ_VIKY01000216.1:0-14373 GCF_009711925.1 Dolichospermum sp. UHCC 0352
AGCTTGCAACACTGTTCCAGTGACCTTAGAACTGTTTAATCACAAGCGACAGAGCGGGGAACTAGCTACGCATTCCCAGGTGTCGTGACTCAAATAACGGCTACCATGAGACTAAGCTCAGGGTGGTCTGGTCAGCACAGCTTGCTTGATTACTCTTGCAAGCTCAGTCCCTTTAGGGCTGGGTTACTGACTTTATTAGTTAGGGCTTGCTGAAAAAGTGGGAAAAGGCAAGAAAAAAGATGACTAAGTAATTAGGCAAAAGCAAAGATAAGTTTTTGTTGCCTAAAATTAGGCAAAACATCACTTTTCTTAATCAAATTAGGGAAAAAAGACATTATAGGGTTTTCAGCCTAGACTCTTATAATGCTTCCCCTTGTATCCTACCACTCATATCCGTACTTTCCAGTAAACTATCCCCCAAATCTCGGTTACTTACTAATGAAAAAGCAGAAAATAATAGACTTCCCTGGAATAAAATCTTTCATTGTGTCAGATACAACGAAATTATCGAAAAACAACCCAATAATCAACCCTATCCTCCTGATTTAACTTACCGAGAAAATATTGCCCGTCAACCTATTCACAAAATTAGAGGCTATGATCAGAATAGCAGCACTGCAATTTTAGTCACTGTTGATAGTTCTCAGCCTCAACACTGGATTAATTGACACATCAGGAAGTAGTAACATGAAAAACCAAAAATGTCCCACTTGTCAAGGTGAGTTAGAAACTAAGCAAATTGAAAAAATGCTAAAAGGAGGAAATAACACCGCCGTTATCCATGTAGAAGCAGAAGTTTGTTCAAAATGTGGAGAAAAGCTCTATAAACCAGACGTTGTTAGCCAATTTACTCAAATTCGTGCCAAACTTAGAAATCAACAAACAGAAGATTTTCAAGTGATTGGTCAATCTTTCCGCATTTCTGTTTAATTAATCAAGGAAGGCTGAAGAATTTTATTCTAAGTTTGATAACTGTGAAGATGTTAATAAGTTTTTAGTCTATGAATAATCTTACATCTTGCAATTGTCACAGGCAATTATGCTTGAGTCTTGAGAATGGGTGGCCCGGGATTCGAACCCGGAACAAATCGGTTAAAAGCCGAGTACTCTACCGTTGAGTTAGCCACCCTTTTGCTGTTTTTCCAACTTTATCAATATACCATCAACAGCCATGGTTTTGTCAAGGGGTTTTCAAAAAAGATTTGCCGTTAATCCAAAAGAAGCAGTACAACTAGCTCCAGGAGCTAACACAGTCAGGTTTTCACCAGTGTTGAAAGCATTGCGGGTGGCACTCCAAGGCTCTAGACAGTAGAATTCTTTGCCTTTAACAGTCCAAAACACCAACCAGGTAGAGAAATCATCGTAATCGAGGGTTAGCTTCAACCTGCGGCTGTTATCTGTGACTGTGGCTGATTTACTGGTGAGTCCCCCAAAAGCAAAATCAATTTCATCTTGGTTAAAGTCGAATTTGCCGTCAAAGGTGTGAAACTCCTTAGTTTTGTTATCTTGATATCGTGTGGAAGGAAGTTCCACTTCTAGCTGATTTTTGTCACCACAGAGAAAATAAGGGTGGAAACCAGCGGAAAATGGCATGGGTGTAGATGACAGATTTTTATATTCCTGACGCACTACTAAGGTATTCCCTTGGAGTTCGTAGGTAAAAGCCAATTGAAAATCAAAAGGATAAACTGCCTTTGTTTCCTCGTTGCTGCTGAGAACTACAGTTAGACTAGCCTTACCTTCAGTATTTTGCGCTGTTGCTGTCCAAGGCAATTCCCGCGCAAAGCCATGTTGTTTGATAGTATACGGTTTTCCGTCAACGCTGTAAGTATTATCAGGTAAGTTACCGCAAAGAGGAAACAAAATGGGATTACCACCTCTAACGCTCAAATCAGGATGAGTAAAGCGTTCAGCGTCTAGGTAAAATATTTCTTGACCTTGCACCAGCCAACGAGTGATGATACCACCTCTTTCTGGGACAACTTCTATTTGTGTACCAGCGGTTTTATCAGACAGGATGTAGGTTTTGTATTGTTGTTCTTGAATGTCAATGGTAAACATGATTTTTGGTGATTGGTGATAGGTAATTGGTGATTGGGCAGATACCCGTTCGCAAAACATGACTCGCTAACTAAGCTTTCCGTCTCACGCCTTTTTCCATTCACCTCCTATTACAGCACTTTGCGCGACAAATAGGGGCAGGTTTGATATTGATTTTTCAATTTCTTGGAGATTGTTGGTTTCATCTCATACTTTTCAAACAACCTCTTAATAATGAAAGATTCAGAGCAGGATTATCACTCCTTAGACTTAACTCAAAATTGATAGCGGCTGCTCAAGCCCATTCCAACGATATGGCTAGGTATAACCGTCTAAGCCACACTGGTTCTGATGGTTCATCAATGGTAGATCGGATGAGGCGATATGGCTATAAGTACCGATGGGCTGGAGAGAATATTGCATATGGTCAAACCTCTGCTCAAGAGATAATGCAATCTTGGATGAATAGTGCAGGTCATCGTCAAAATATTCTCAATCCTAAGTTTCGTGATGTTGGGATTGCATATGCTTACGGAAATACATTCTATTGGACACAAAACTTTGGTGCATAGCTATTTTTGAGAATCTTGGTAAGAAATCCGCGCCAGGGAATTCGTCAACTGTATCTGGGGCATAGGGCATAGGGTATTGGATATTTTCCCCAGTCCCCAGTCCCCAGTTCTCAATTTAAACGTCTTCGGCAAAAATGAAGCGATATAACTCGCTAGGATCTGGTTCAGGGCTGCTTTGGGCAAATTTAACCGCGTCCTCAATTACAGCCTGAATTTTCTTTTCAATATCTTTGAGTTCTGCTTCTGTAGCTAGATTTTGTTCCAGCAAATAAGCAGCTAACTTTTTAATGGGGTCACGAGCAAACCAAAATTCTTTTTCTTCTTTGCTTCGCATTTCGTCTGGGTCAGCTAGAGAATGACCCCGGAAGCGATAGGTCAGAGCTTCAATTAAAGTTGGACCTTCTCCTGCACGGGCGCGGGCTACGGCTTCCTGAGCCACCTGACGCACTGCTAAAACATCCATACCGTCTACTTCCACACCCACCATGTTAAACACACTGGCTTTTTTGTATATCTCTGGTTGGGAAGTTGCCCGTTCGTGAGACATACCAATTGCCCACTTATTATTTTCGACCACAAAGAGAATTGGCAATTTCCATAAAGCTGCCATATTCAATGTTTCAAAAAATTGACCGTTGTTAGCAGCACCGTCACCAAAGAAGCAAGCGGTTACTTGGTCTGCGGTTTTGTCTCCCAGAACTTCCCGACGATATTTAGATTGGAAAGCTGCACCAGCAGCGACGGGAATACCTTCGGCTACGAAAGCATAACCACCTAATAGGCGATGTTCCGCAGAAAACATATGCATAGAACCACCGCGCCCTTTACTGCAACCTGTGGCTTTACCAAATAATTCTGCCATAACTTCGCGGGCGGGAACTCCTGCGCTTAAAGCATGAACGTGGTCACGGTAGGTGCTGGAAACGAAATCTTCACCGGGGCGCATTGCACCTTTGACAATGCCGCTACAAACTGCTTCTTGTCCGTTGTATAGGTGGACAAAACCAAACATTTTTCCTCTATAGTACATTTCGGCACATTTATCTTCAAATAAACGTCCTAGTGTCATATCTTCGTATAAGCCCAATCCTTCTTCTTTGGTGATTTGGACTGTGGCAGTATTAAATGTGGGTAACGTGCGCTCTTGAGCCATGCTGGTGAAGTATCCCTATTGTAAAAGTTAAAGTTAAGTTGGTTTTAGATAACGTTAGCTATAAATTAGCCAGCGTTGACAAAACTAATTTATCAAGCCTCATTTTATAGGATAGCAATGAGGATAACTGGCTTTCTGCATAGCGATTAACAATTAACGTAATTTCATCACGTAAGTTAAGATGAAGCTACATGAAATCATATTTTAAGAATAATCAAACGCAGATAAACGCAGATAAACGCAGATGAGAATGAATAAACTCATCAATTGTATGATTTTTTTTGCAGCAACGGACAACGGACAACGGACAACTGACAACTTGAATTATTTGCCAATGATTTTGACTAGTCCAATCCCCCCAAAGTATAGTCCTAAAACCGCACCAGCTAAAAGACTTTGGGTCAGAGGATCGGTAGAAGGTGTCAGCACTGCTCCTAAAATTACTGCTGTCATAATTACATAACGCCAACCTTTCAACATGATTTGTGAGGAGACAATTCCCAAGGTAGCGAGCAAAATTTGAATAACTGGAACTTGAAATGCTAGTCCTGTGGTGAATAACAATAACAACACAAAGTCAAAATACTTGTCAATTGACCAAAGTTGCTCAACAACATCAGCACCATAATTAATGAAGAATTGTAAAGCAGCGGGAATGAGTGCAATGTCAGCAAAAATTAAGCCGCATACAAATAATACGCTTGAACCTAGCACCACAGGGATGACTAAACGCCGTTCCCGCACGGTGAGGCCAGGAAGTATAAACTGGATAATTTGATAAAGAATGAAGGGAGTAGCCAGGATTAAACCACCGTAAGCAGCAACTTTCATGGAGACAAAGAAAAATTCTCCCGGAGCTAATTGCAGAAATTTAACGCCGTGAGCAGGAACTTCTAGTAGTTGTACTAGGGGTTTGACGAAAATAAAACAACCGATAATACCCACTACTACCACTATGAGGGCATAGAAAATTCTTTGCCGCAACTCCTCCAGGTGGTCAAATATGGACATTTCCACTTCACCTGGTAATTCATCTAGCGGGTTAATAGATGGTTCTGGGTCTAAGCCGGGGGAATTTATGGTATCTACGTCTTGTGAAGAGGTCATGAGTAGGAAAAGTGGGAAACATTTGTTAGGCAATCTTCGTTCACTATTTTATAGGGAATCCGCTCGAAAACTTTTGAAGTTGTAAATAATTCACGAAAATAGCCGTATTTATTTTTGGTAGCATTTCTATTTCTATTTTTATTTTTACATTTGGACTTTAATTTTACATCTGTATTAATTAGCACAAAATTTACTTTGTGTATTTCTAAATTATTACTACTTGATACATAAGTATTAATTGCAGATCTTATATCCTTTTATGCAGTATTTCCTAGCTGTATAGCTTGTTAAATCTGGTTTTTTTATGCTTTAAAAAAAATACTCTAAATTTACGATTAAATACAAATGTACTTTAAATTACGTTCTGTTCTATGTTGACGGATAATATTTATATTTGTTTCTGGTCAAAAAAAGATTTTTTTATCCGGGATTTTCCCATAGTAAATGTATACGTATCAAGCACGTTGTCTTGTGGTTAAATTAACTCTGCCAGGGGGGTAAGAGTGGATTTGTCCATCACAGATATAACTTTAATCTGTGAATCAATGAAAACAATAACTTGTTTATCTCAGTCTGGGATCAATCAAGGATGTAGTTGGGTAAAACCAAGTATAAATCTTGATTTACTTCTGTACTGACTAGACATAGATA
Organism: Dolichospermum sp. UHCC 0352; assembly: GCF_009711925.1. Taxonomy (NCBI): domain Bacteria; kingdom Bacillati; phylum Cyanobacteriota; class Cyanophyceae; order Nostocales; family Aphanizomenonaceae; genus Dolichospermum; species Dolichospermum sp. UHCC 0352. Next base: position 5,524 of record NZ_VIKY01000216.1, read on the forward strand.
TACTAATGCGCTTTAAGGTTGCATTCTTTGTAGTGTCTTATTTGAGACTATAAACAGATTTTTCTGGCAATTTTTAGAACTATTAGCTGATTAATAAGTTTTCACGATTGATCAAAATAATGTTGCTGATTACGCAATAGAAATCTGAATCGAATTTAGATATGAAAAAAACAATTGGTGTAGGACTAATGGTGTTGTCAGTTTATCTGTGCAATTCCAGTGCTTGTTTTGCAGGGAATAAGCTGTCTAGAGATAATGCTCAAGCAAGAATCGAAAATTATACTCAATCACAGTTAGTGGTTAATGTCTCTGGTAGAGATGAGCCACAAGGAGATTGTTTACGTAAAGGTAAATGCAAGGACTAATATTTTTTGATTACAAAGTAATATTTGTAACCGAGCTTAAATAATTAGCGTTAAGCGAGATTTATCAGATCATCAGATTTTTTCTCAACTTTCAATATTGGATATATTTTGGTTGGCTTCGGTAGAGGGAGTCATCCAGATGTTATCTATGCTTGTTTATCAGGGACTACTACTTTTTTGATTTTGTTCTGAATGTATTCAAGTAAATACTAATTTTGGATTTTCTTGCGTGAAGATGTGAAGAAAAATCTAAAATTAGTTATGTTTCTATACCTGGTTTTTGCGGATATGTTCGGTTTTCCACTGTAAAAGAGATAGTGACAGATCATGTTATGACCATTACAGCGTGAATTAATTTTTTATGCTTCTTAACTTAGAAAGATTTTATCAAGCTTGTAATCCTTCCCGGCCGTTGATGATTGAGAACGTAGACGACCGGATGTATTATATTGATTTTACTTCAGTCCGTGGGGGAAAAATTATTGAAGCTCTGCTGCGGACTATTACGAAGATTTCCCCAAATATACCAACCTGTCAATTATTTACGGGACATTTGGGCTGTGGAAAATCTACGGAATTGCTACGACTCAAAGCCGAGTTGGAAGCGCAAGATTTTCATGTTGTCTATTTTGAGTCTACCCATGTTTTAGAAATGGTAGATATAGATATTACAGATATTCTATTAGCGATCGCGGGTTTGGTGAGTGAAAACTTGGAAGCGATGAAACTGCGTGTCCAACCTAGTTACTTTACTAAGTTGTTTAGGGAGTTGGTAGATTTTTTGCAAACGCCTTTAGAACTGGGGGTAGAAGCGGAATTATCTGTGGGGATTGCCAAAATTACGGCGAAAACTAAAGAAAGTCCTCAGTTACGCAGACGGTTAAGAGACTATCTAGAACCACGCACAGAAAATATCTTACAATCAATTAATCAAGAGCTATTAGATCGGGCTAATTTGGAGCTAAAAGCTAGGGGGAAGAAGGGATTGGTGGTGATTGTGGATAACTTGGATCGGGTGGCGGTTCGTCCTTTACCGTCTGGGCGATCGCTACCAGAATACTTATTCATTGATCGAGGAGAACAATTAAGAAAATTGAATTGCCACATAGTTTACACAATTCCCTTAGCTTTGACATTTTCTAATGATAGTGCGGAACTACAACATCGTTTAGGAGGTGGAGTTGCACCGAAAGTATTACCAATGATTCCCGTGCGGCAACGTTCTGGAGAAATTAATACAGAAGGACTAGGATTAATGCGACAAATGGTATTAGCAAGAGCCTTTCCTGACAGATCACCAACAGATCGTTTAAATTTAGTTACCCAATTATTTGATCATCTAGATACTCTAGATCGTTTGTGTTTGATTAGTGGTGGTCATGTCCGCGACTTATTAGGGCTACTATTTGATTGTTTACGAGAACAAGATCCACCTTTTGACCGCAAATGTGTAGAATTAGTAATCCAAAGACAACGAGATTACCGGGCTAATGCCATTGATCTGGATGAAAGTGAATTAATCTTGCAGGTAATCCAAGATCAACGAGTTAGAGGCAATGTAGAGTACGATATTTTATTACGGAGTTTATTCGTATTTGAATATCGTGATCACCAGGGTGTTTGGTTTGCACTTAACCCAGTTTTAGCAGAAACCGAAAAATTTAAATTATGGTTAAAAGACAGCAAGCAGAGAATATAATCGCTGCGAATCAACAGTCTTTACGTAGTTTAGAAAGAGCAATTACCTTTTCTAAAAATCAGTTTTCAGTTATCTTGCTGTGCTGTAACTACGAATTTCTGCGAGATATAATCCGGCAACAACTAGCAATTAATGGTTGGGGAAATGAGCGTATTCAAAGTATTACTTTAGCCCAAAATGCTACAAGTTTATATACCACAATTCAATCACAACTTACCATTAATCAACCTGCCGGATTAATGATTATGGGGTTTGAATCAATCTATGGAATAGATGATCTCCTGCGTTCCATTAATCAAGTCCGAGATGAATTTCGTAAACGTTATCAAATCCCCATGATTTTTTGGGTAAATGATGAAGTGTTACAGAAAATCCTGCGGTTAGCTCCCGATTTTGCCAGTTGGGCAGCTACACCAATTAGATTTGAAATGACCTCTATTGGATTACTAGAATTTCTCCACCAAGAAACTGACGATCTATTTACGAGAGTTTTACAAAGTAATTATGCACAAGGTAATCCTGTCACCTTAGAACAAGTATGGATTAGCAGTGATCAACTGCATTATGCAATTAAAGAATTGTATGATAGGGGGATGAAAATCGAAGCAGAATTAAATGCTAGGTTAGAATTTATTTTTGGCATAGATGATTATGTCAATAATCGGATTGATTCTGCCCTAAATAACTTTCAGAAAAGTTTGCGTTTTTGGCATCATCAAGAAAACTTATGGCTAACAGAATATGCAACTGATAGAACAGCGGAACTATCTGATTCATCCTATGCTTATCTTTTAAAACAGTCAATTTTATTATTTTATATTGGATTATGTTGCTGTCGTCTTGCCGAACAAAATCCCAAATCAAGAGAAAGATATTGGCAATCAGCTAAAACATATTTTCAGCAATGTTTACAAACATTTGAAATTGCTGGACGGATAGATTTAGTTTCGGAATTTATTGAACAATTATTAGAAGTCTTATATAGTTTAAAATCATGGGCAGTATTAGAAGTTGTCGCTAAAAAATCCCTAGAATTACATCAAATATATGGTAGGAAAATTCAATTAGCTTGTGATTATGGTTTTTTAGCACAGGTAGCCGTACATAATTCCAACTGGATACAAGCTAGTATTTTAGCGCATATATCAATAATACAATTAGAAACAGAAAAAAATCACCCAGAATCAAATCATTATTTATTTCCTCTGATATTAGAACAAATTTATTTATTAACTTTAGCAGAAGCCCTCAATCATCTAGGACAAATAACGGTAGCAAAAGAATATATAAATGCAGCATCTCAACAACTGTCATCAGCTTTAGAAAAAAGTGAACATAAATATGATGCCCATCGTTATATTCGCTTATTACATAATTTAAGATCATTATACTTTCAAATAGGACACTATCTTCAAGCCTATATTATTAAACAAAAACTCCGTTCTGTAGAACAACAATATGGTTTTGTCCCCTTTATTGGGGCTGGACGGTTACAACCGCAAAGACAAGTCACTAACCCCACTTTAATATCTACATTTGCTAGTAATAGTATAGCCTTAGAAATTGCCGCTTCTGGTAGAGAATATGATGTTAATAACTTAATTGGGAGAATTAGTCGTGCAGACCAAAAATTAATAGTTATTCATGGACAGTCAGGTGTTGGTAAAAGTTCTACTGTTACGGCTGGCTTAGTTCCCGCACTACAAAACCGGGCTGTTGGTGATCAAATTGCTGTACCAGTTGTCCTGCAAGTCTATACAGATTGGTTAGGAGAATTAGGTAAATCTTTTACCAAGGCCATGTTAGAAATGCAAAAAATAGCAGCTATGGAAACAGAATTTCGATCTGATATTTCTATACCTACAACTATTAATAGTATTTTGCAACAATTACGGGAAAATGCAGATAATCATTTAATTACAGTGTTAATTTTTGACCAATTTGAAGAATTTTTCTTTGGTGATACAGATATTCAGAAAAAACAAATATTTGATCAATTTATTAGTGATTGTTTAGGGGTATCTTTTGTGAAAGTTATTTTGACTTTGCGCGAAGATTATTTACATCGCCTTCTAGATTTTAAATGTCTTTCATCAATCGAAACAATTAATAATAATATTCTTGACAAAAATATTCGTTATCAACTTAATAACTTTTCTCCTGAAAATGCCAGAAAAATCATTCAGAAATTAACTGAACGTTCACATAATCAATCCCAACTCAAATTAGAACCAGATTTAATTGATGCGTTAGTTGCTGATTTGTCTTCAGAACTGGGCGAAGTTCGTCCGATAGAATTGCAATTAGCGGGCGCACAATTACAAGATAAATATATTACTACCCTTGCCCAGTATCAAGCATATCGTCCCAATAAGTTAATTCAAACATATATTCAAGAATTAATTAAAGAATGTGGAAAAGAACACGAACGGGCGGCTCTCCTGGTTTTATATTTATTAACAGATGATCATAATAAAAGACCTTTTAAAACCCGGACAGAATTAACATTAGAACTCTCAGATTTAGAAGATCCTAGTAACTTAGAATTGATTTTAGATATTTTAGTTCGCTCCGGGTTAGTTGTGATATTTCCCAATGTTCCCGAACGCTATCAATTAATTCATGATTATTTAGTCAGCTTAATTCGTTATTTACAACAACAGGAATCTGGATTACAAACACAAATTAATACATTACGGGATCAGGTTAGAAATAGTTATCAAGAAATTGAACGGCTTAAAAGTGAATTAAGAAAAACTCAGAACGGCGTTAGTTTAGAACAGACACACCATTCACAAGGAGATAATTTACTGGCAGAATTAAGAGAATTACGAAAGCGAGAAGAAGCAAGTCAAATAGAAATTCAACATTTACGCACAGAATTAAAAGAAAAAGAGTTACTTGCAAAATTAGCCGATAGCCAAGAAAAACAACGTTTGGGTGCAATTAGATTAAATATTGCCCTGAAAATAGCCTTAACAGCTTCTATTATTGCTATGTTTGCCTTAACTACTTCTGTAATTACGTCCACAGATAGTGAAATGAAAACTCTAAGTGCATCTAGTGAGACTTTATTTGCTTCTCAAAAAGGTATTGATGCTCTCAAGGAAAGTTTGAAAGCAGGAAAAAAATTAAAAAAAACTCTATGGATAGATACTTCTACTCAAGAGAAGGTATTAACTGCACTGTATCAAGCGGTTTATGGAGTCAAAGAACGTAATCGTTTAGAAGGTCATTTGTCGGGAATCAGAATGGTGACATTTAGTGCAGATAAATCTTTAATAGCTTCAGCTAGTGCAGATACAACAATTAAACTTTGGAGTCCTAATGGTCTTTTAATCAACACTTTATCAGGACATGAAGATGTAGTAAATAGTGTTATTTTTAGTCCTGATAGTCAAATGTTAGTTTCCGCTAGTCAAGACAAAACAATTAAACTTTGGAGTCGAAAAGGTAAACTACTGAAAACTTTACTAGGTCATACATCTATAGTGAATAGTGTAAGTTTCCATCCTGATGGTCAAATTATCGCCTCTGCAAGTACCGATAAAACCATAAAATTGTGGAATCAAGAAGGTAAACTACTAAAAACATTATCTGGTCATAAAGATGCTGTTTTAGCCGTAGCTTGGTCTAATGATGGGAAAATTTTGGCTTCTAGCAGTGCTGATAAAACCATAAAATTGTGGAGTAGCAAAGGTCAATTAATCAAAACTTTACCGGCCCATGAAGATGCTGTTTTAGCTATAGCTTGGTCTAGTGATAGTAAAATTTTGGCTTCTGCAAGTTTAGATAAAAAAATCAAATTATGGAATCAAGAAGGTCAATTACTCAAAACTCTTTCTGGACATAGCAACGGTGTTATTAGTATCAATTTTAGCAGGGACGGTCATACTCTAGCATCTGCTAGTATGGATGAAACAGTTAGAGTTTGGAGTATTGATGGTAATTTACTAGGAACTCTGCGAGGACATAATGGTTGGGTAAATAGTGTTAGTTTTAGCCCTGACCGACTAACTTTAGCATCTGCTGGTAGAGATAAAACTATTATTTTGTGGCGTTGGGATAGTCTAATTTTACCTAATCCCCAAGCTAATAATGATTGGGTAACAAGTATTAGTTTTAGTCCTGATAGTAATACTATTGCCGGTGCTTGTTTGGATAAAACAATCAAAATCTGGAATCGGGAAGGTAAATTACTCAAAAAATTCATAGCCCATAATGATCAAGTTTGGGCTGTAGCTTGGTCGCCTAATGGTAAAATTATTGCTTCTGCTAGTAAAGATAAAACTATAAAATTATGGCATCAAGATGGTAAATTATTAAAAACATTATCTGGTCATAATGATCTAGTTTTAGCTGTAGCTTGGTCGCCAGATGGTAAAATTATCGCTTCTGCTAGTAAAGATAAAACCATAAAATTATGGAATCAAGATGGTAAATTACTAAAAACTTTAAATGGTCATACTGATGCTATTAATTGGGTGAGTTTTAGTCCTAATGGTAAATTTCTAGCCTCCGCTAGTGATGATAAATCAGTAAAAATATGGACAAGTAATGGCAAAATGATCAAAAATTTAACTGGTCATACTCGCAGGGTAAATGGTGTAGCCTGGTCGCCTAATGGTAAATTATTAGCTTCTGTTAGTCTTGATAGTACGGTGAAAATTTGGAGTGAGAACGGTCAATTACAAAAAACCCTGATGGGGTATGGTGATGGTTTTATTAGTGTTAAGTTTAGTCCAGATGGTAAAACTCTAGCCGTCAGCAGTGATAATAAAATCAGGTTGTGGAATCAAGAAGGTGTTTTAATGATGGTTTTAAAAGGTGATGCAGAAGATTTAAGCAGCGTTAGTTTTAGTCCAGATGGTAAAATATTAGCGGCTGGTAGTGGTAATAGTCATGTAATTTTACGGAAGTTATCGGATATGACATTAGAAAGATTACTGGAAAGTAATTGCCATATATTAAAAAATTATCTACTATATAATCCAAACCTGACCAGAAGCGATGCCTATAAAAAGGAAAGTTATAGAACTTTATGTCAAAATAATTAGGGGAATAATTAGTGATTTATAATTCTTCTTTTTCATCTATTCTTTAGCAAATAAAAAGCCATATAGGACTATGCAAATTACTTTTTTACCAGATGATATCACCGTTAATGCCCAAGTAGGAGAACCGTTGTTAGATGTCGCAGAACGGGCTGGAGTATCCATTCCTACCGGTTGTCTGATGGGAACTTGTCACGCTTGTACTGTAGAATTAGATGATGGTGAAGTTATCCGGGCTTGTATTACCGCAGTTCCACCAGGAAAAGATAAATTAACGATACATCTTTTTAGTGATCCAACTTGGTAATTATCTATGCAGCAATCTACTTCCAATCATAATCAAGATTTTATCAGACAACTAATAACTTTAGTTGCTGTTGTTGGTGCTTTTGTGGTGAATGTAGCATCAAATATTTTTCCCTTAAATGGACTGAGTATAGGGGCAATTTCTAACACTTTATTTAAAGATGTGTTGATTATTCCTGCTAACTATGCTTTTGTCATTTGGGGAGTGATTTATTTAGGACTATTCGCTTTAGCAGTTTATCAATTTCTACCTAACCAAAAACAGGATGCAGATTTACGTAAAACAGGTTATCTGTTAGTGATTGCTTCTGTTTTTCAAAGTATTTGGGTGTATTTATTTTTATCTAGACTTTTTGCTTTTTCTGTTGTGGCTATGTTCGGTATTCTCATACCGCTGATGGCTATTTATCATATTTTAGGCATTGGCAAAAAGCGGGTATCTCAAACGAAAAAGTTATGCTTGCATAATCCTGTGAGTATTTATTTGGGTTGGATTTCTGTGGCAACTGTGGTAAATGTGGCTTCTGCACTATATTTTTATGGTTGGAATGGTTGGGGTATTAATAGTCAGGTCTGGACTATCATCATGTTGGTGATAGCAACAACGATTGCGGCTGTGATTGCAATTAGGTACAAAGATATTCCCTATACTGGTGTTACGGTTTGGGCATTAATAGCGATCGCTGTTAAACATAGTAATATTGATTTATTGCGGAATTTAGCGATATTTTTGGCATTTATCTTGACAAGCATTATGCTATTTAAGACACAAATTAAAGACTAAAAGCCCACTTTAATGGACAATACACCAATTACTCTTTATAGACAAGGAAATGCCAATTCCCCCAGAATGGATAATGTTCGCCCTAATAAAGATATAGCTTGCTATGATAAAGATGGGCAAGTGTGGGTTATGACTACTTTAGCAGATGGGGAATCAACAGGCGGAATATCAACATTTGCTAATCCAGGATATGGTAAAAATTGGTGGCAATTACAAGCAGGAACAAAAATACCAGAACAGCTAGAATTAGTTAATGACTATGATAATCATTGGCTGTGGAAACCCATTCAAGATATGCCATTGGAGGATTATAAAGAAGTATTGCAACAGATAGGCACATATTTCTCTAAAGTTAATGAATAGTAGTGACAATCATCTCTAGAAGGAATTAGCTATGGATTTATCATTTAAAGACATCAAATTTATGATCGAAGCTGTTGATAATTTGATGGTAAAATACCAAGAAAGAATCAATCAAATTGAAGACTTGGATGAATATGAAGATGAAGTTTCTGATCTAGGAAATGACATAATGTTTTTATCATCACTCCGCAAAAAAATAGATGATAGTTTAAGAGGGTGTTTGAAAAGTTTTGAATGTATAGACTGACCCCTCTCCAAACCTCTCCCCTGCAAGGGGAG
>NZ_VIKY01000021.1:0-4236 GCF_009711925.1 Dolichospermum sp. UHCC 0352
TCTAGCAGTAGGTAAAAGATTTATAGGGACTAGACGAATCAGAATTTTGAAACTTTCTCGTTTCAAGTTAAACAGGACTTGCAGTCATGCAACTACGGTCGGGCAGACCGAAAGTTAACGCTTGGGGAGAGTCCCACCTCTGACCTAGATAACGCAAGGAGTCTAGTTTAAGTGGTCTCGTTGAACCAAGAATCCCCGTGTCTTTAGACCGGGGAGTGTCAAATTCCGATTATGCTCAAATTAGATTTGAGTGCTTACCCAGCAGTCGTGAATTATATTCAGTCTATATCTGAACGTCCGGCATTTCAAAAAAGTATTGGGGGACGGAAGTAATTGACAATTAATAATTGACAACTGTTAGTTGTCAATTATATTTTCTAGCGATAATTTGTAAATTGCAAAGCGACGGGGAAATCTTCTTGTTTAAGCCGTTGAATCACGAGTTGTAAGTCATCTTTTGATTTAGCTATTACCCGCACAGAGTCACCTTGAATTGAGGCTTGCACCTTTTTAATTTCGTCCCGAATTATCTTAGAAATTTGTTTAGCAATTTCTTGGCTAATGCCTTTTTTCAGGGTAATTTCTTGACGAACACGGCTACCGCTGGCAGATTCAACTTTGCCAAATTCAAAGATTTTTTGAGAAAGATTCCGCTTGGCGGCTTTTTCTCGGAGAATGGTGTGGACAGATTCTAAGGTAAAGTCGCTGTCAGTACCAACGGTAATTTTTTCTTCGCTTAATTCGATTGTGGTTTTAGTATCTTTAAGATCGTAACGGCTTTTAACGTCTCTGATGACTTGATCAATAGTATTAACTAATTCTTGTCTATCAAAGTCGCTGACGATATCAAAGGAAAAAGAAGCAGCCATAAATAAAATTGGTAATTGGTAATTGGTAAGAGAGAAGAGGCAAAATTAAAAATCCTTATTCCCTCAGCTTAATTATTTAACTTGCATGAGACTGAGGAAAAACAGAGTTCCCGAACTAAAAGAAGCAATACCAAACATGAGTGATCTTAACAAAGGTATATTTGCAATATAGAAAATAGAGTATAGCAAACGAGCAATCAGAAAAGCGATGGCTGCATTCACTCCTTGGGGAGAATTCACTCCAGTGACATAAGCCATTAGTGCGGCTGCGGCAAAAACCATAAACGCTTCAAAGGAGTTTTCATGGGCCCATGTTGCCCGTTGGGCATAGGGAGGCAACTTGTCAAACATGGCGCGAGGTGCAGACAAATCATATCCTACTTGCACTCTAGCAAAAGCTACTAATAAATAGGGTAGATAAATGAGAATAGCCGCAACGACAATAGAGGATAAAAAAATAGCAGGTACTGGTAATAGAGATAAAGACATTCAACTAATTTAATAGGGTACTTGGTCAGGTATTGATCATTTTTGTCAATGGATAAGGGGTAATTTAGTGAAATCATTACCCTTTACCCAATGATTTTCCATCTCTATCATTAGCTTTGCAAAAACTGCCGTTCACTCTAGTCAAAGTAGAAGAGTGTTACCACTTTTCGCTGGTCTTCGGCATCACTACAAGTTTGTAGCAAAGTGCGACTATCGTGAAATGCAAAGCAGATTAGTTGTTGACAACGAGAGACGATTTCTTTGTTACATAGGTAACTCGCTTCAGCTAGGGACAAGTTATCATTACTGGGGTTTTCCACTAAGTGCATAACCTGTTCTAATTGCTGGCGCGATTCTTGGGGTTGACGTTCCAAACTTTGGGGTAAAATAACCGTGAGTAAGTTGGGATCAGCCTTGGTTGCGCCCCGGATGGCCGCAGAGTTTGTGCCTGTAGCACCAGAAGTAATGATGCGGTTGCCCGATAGAATCAGGGCATAAGTCATCATTTCAATGAGGTTCTGATGGGTAATTGGCACATGACGAGAACCTAGCAAGGCAATCCGCTTGGAACCTGTTTGCTGGATGGTTGCTAGTTCTTGGGCTAAGGTATCGAGTTTAATAGTATCTATTGACTGACTCAAAGATGAAGATCATGAGATTAAACAACCTAGACATTCTACCAAACAGCGTGTACATAGGATACTAACCAGGGTTACATTATTATTTGTTAGCAAATTACTAAGGAGCTACTCAACCTCTAGAACTACTTTTGGAAATACCCATACCTCTTAATCCCCTCCAGCCGATGACGATATAACCAATTGACAATAATAAACTATTAATACCAGTTCGCAATTCCTTCCAGGCATCTTCCTGGGTTTTCTGCAACTGTTGTTGTGTTTGAGTCTGAATTTGGTTAAGTCTTTGGGTTGCTAGTTTTTGAGGGTCTGTTTGCTGGGCGATAAAATTATCAAGAGAGTTAAGATTTGTTTTATACTGCTTGAGTAGATCCTTCTGTGCCTCAGGTAATTGACTATCGCTAAGTGCCTGATTATACTTTTTGTCATCCTTAACCAGTTCATTTAGCTGGGTTCTGAGTTGCTCTTTTAATGCAGCGCGTTGTTTCTCTACAGATGCTTTTACCTGATCATTACCAAGTTGATTTTGGAGTTGTGCTAATTGATTTTTCACTTGGGTTTCTGACTGTTCCGCTTCTTTCTCAATCCGTGCTAACCCCTCTGCCTTTAGTTGATTGACGTTACTCAGATGTAGGGGAAAAATCAACAAAAATATCAGTCCTAACAAACTAGAGAGGATAAAAATTGGCAATTTTAGACCAGAAGACGAGGAACGACTACTTTCACTAGATCCACTAGATTTACCAACCCAGTATGCAATTAGAATTGTTCCCAGACCAAGCAATGGTACAATACCCTGATTTACAAGACTTCTGCACAAGTTAATTTGCCAGAGTTTATCTGTAAATTGCAAAGGGAATAATAAAAATAGACAGTCTACAGAAAAGAACAATATACAGATTATACCTATTAACTGGAGCAAGAAGGATGTGTTAGAGGATGTATTAGTAGCCATATTGGTTTACAGTGTGAATACATTAAATTAATTAGCATATTTAATGTTACAGGATTACCCAGTAAGCGTAAAGCTCAGTGTCTAGAGCTTAAATCTTTCTCGCCATTCTTCTACATTTTGTCGTAAACCTGCACCCAACCAATCATCAAACTGGGGATACAGTGGTAAACGTGGTACTAACTCCCAGCCCCCAGATTTTAAGATGTTTCTGAGTTCCTGTTCCTGTAAATGGGGATAATCAGGATTAACTTCATCCTTGGGACTTATTCCCCCTAAATCCCTCGCTCCAGCGGCTATACAAGCAAGTAACCAATTTTCATCTTTAACTAAATTCGGGGGAATCTGGATTGTAATGTCTGCTGGTAAAATTTCCCGCACTTTGGCGATAATTTCTGGTAATTGATGAGGGTTAAATGGTGGTGCGTCAAAGGTTTGCACCGTTCCGGGGCTGTGGGGTTGGAGAATTACCTCTTGAATATGATGGTAATGTGCATGAGATTCAGAAATAGCCGCTAACGTCTCCCACCAATCTGTCTCTGTTTCCCCTATTCCTAAAAGTAACCCTGTGGTGAAGGGGATTTTTAGCTCTCCTGCCCATTGTAATTGTTGCGATCGCACTTGGGGTAATTTACTTGGTGCATGACGATGGACTGTATTTAATAGTTTTGGTGTCAATTGCTCCAACATTAACCCCATGGACACATTCACCGTTTTCAGTTTTTGCATTTCTACCCAACTCAGTGGACCAACATTGGTATGGGGTAAAAATCCCATGTCTATTGCTAAGGCACACAAATCATAAATTCGCTCAAACCAAGCTTCCCGTCTGGCTGAATGGGGATGAACTTCACCGCTCAAGATGAGGATTTCACAGACATTTTGTTTTTTAAGTTGTAAAAAAATCTCTTTAGCTTCCCCAAGGGTCAACCAAGGACTTTTACCCGGTTCAGTGCGGAAATTGCAATAAGAACAGCGGTTAAAGCACTCATAAGTGGGAACAATAGTATAAGCAGGGCTATAGGTAACAATATTTTGACTAGATAGAGACATATATAGTAGGGAGCAGGGTCTGCGCCCAAAAATGCAGGGGTTCATGAATGAAGTAGGGAGTTGCGTTCCAAGAAAATTAGAAATTATCACAAAAATAATTAATGCCTGAAACCCCCAGCCTGTCTACAATATAACCTTTTCTATGACCCAATTTTCTAGATTTATTAAAAAATATTACGAAAACCCCTTTACAAATCGAAACATATCGCTTAATATAAATTCATGAGGTAGAAAC
>NZ_VIKY01000217.1:0-59956 GCF_009711925.1 Dolichospermum sp. UHCC 0352
GGGGAAGTAGGGGAAGTAGGGGAAGTAGGGGAAGTAGGGGAAGTAGGGGAAGTAGGGGAAGTAGGGGAAGTAGGGGAAGTAGGGGAAGTAGGGGAAGTAGAGGAAGTAAAGGAAGTAAAGGAAGTAGGGGAAGTAGGGGAAGTAGAGGAAGAAAAATTAATTCTTCATCCTGATTCCTGATTCCTGATTCCTGATTCCTGATTCCTGATTCCTGATTCCTGACTCCTGACTCCTGACTCCTGACTCCTGACTCCTGACTCCTGACTTGACACTGAGGGAAGTCGAAGTGCTGACTCCTATCTTTTATTAAAAAGATGTAAAGTTTTATTTAGATAACTAAATTCTGTTAAGATTCTTTTCATAAACATTAAGATATATAACCAACCCCATGACATTATTAATAGTTGGTGCAACTGGCACTTTGGGAAGACAAGTAGCTCGTCGCGCAATTGATGAAGGGTATAAAGTCCGCTGTCTGGTTCGGAGTCCTAAAAAAGCTGCTTTTCTCAAAGAATGGGGTGCAGAACTGGTACGGGGAAACTTGTGTAATCCACAAACCCTGACAGAAGCATTAACAGGTGTAACCGCAGTTATTGATGCTGCTACATCTCGTGCCACAGATTCACTAACTATTAAAGAAGTGGATTGGGATGGCAAAGTAGCATTAATTCAAGCCGCTAAAGCTGCTGGTGTAGAAAGATTTATCTTCTTTTCAATTTTAGATGCTGATAAATACCCCAATGTACCGCTGATGGAAATTAAGCGATGTACAGAAGCATATTTAGCAGAGTCAGGTTTAAACTACACAGTTTTACGTTTAGCTGGATTTATGCAAGGGTTAATTGGTCAGTACGGCATACCTATTTTAGAAAAACAACCAGTATGGGTAACAGGAACATCCTCACCTATTGGCTATATGGATACGCAGGATATTGCTAAATTCGCGGTGCGGGCTTTGACTGTGACAGAAACAGAAAAGCAAGCTTTCCCAGTTGTGGGAACTCGTGCTTGGAGTGCTGAGGAAATTATTAATCTTTGTGAACGCTTATCTGATAGAGACGCAAAAGTTACACGAATGCCTATCAGTTTATTACGGGCTGTCCAAAATTTACTGCGCTGCTTTCAATGGGGATGGAATGTTGCTGATAGATTAGCTTTTACAGAAGTTTTAGCTGGTGGTAAAGCTCTAAACTCAGAAAATATGGACGAAGTATATACTGTTTTTGGTTTAGACAAACAAGAAACTACCACCTTAGAAGCATATCTACAAGAATACTTCAGTCGGATTATGAATAAGCTGAAACAGTTAGATTACGAAAAAGCCAAAAGTAAAAAGCTTAAAAGTAAAAAGACTCCCTTTAAACAATCCTCCAAAGCCAATAGTCAATAAATGTCAGCCGAATGGTGACATTAGGCTAAAATGTGTAACTATTAGATACAGAAAAATCATCCCTTAAACTTGGATATTTGAGTGTGCCGAAAGCAGGCATTATCTACAACGATGTTAAGCCGATAGCGAGTAGTGTCGCTATCGAACTAAAAGACAAGCTCACCGCTGCTGGTTGGGATGTATACATCACAGCGAGTATCGGTGGGATATTGGGCTATTCTCAACCAGATAGTCCAGTCTTGCACACCCCCATTGAAGGTCTTACGCCCCCTGGCTTTGACTCAGACATGAAATTTGCAGTGGTGTTAGGGGGGGATGGAACTGTGTTAGCAGCATCGCGCCTAGTCGCCCCCTGTGGTATCCCCATGCTGACGGTAAATACTGGTCACATGGGATTTTTGACTGAAGCTTATCTTAACCAATTGCCCCAAGCCTTAGAACAGTGTATGGCGGGTGCATATCAGGTTGAAGATAGAGCTATGCTCACCGTTAAAGTTATGCGGGGAGATACGGTAAAATGGGAAGCCCTCTGTTTAAATGAAATGGTGCTACATCGAGAACCTTTAACTTGTATGTGCCATTTTGAAATCGCAGTGGGGCGACATTCACCTGTGGATATTGCGGCTGATGGAATTATTGTTTCTACCCCAACGGGTTCTACAGCTTATTCTTTAAGCGCAGGTGGTCCAGTAATTACTCCTGGTGTCCCTGTATTGCAGTTAGTCCCAATTTGTCCCCATTCTCTGGCTTCTAGGGCTTTGGTGTTTCCTGATAGTGAACCAGTTAATATCTATCCTGTGAATATTCCCCGGTTGGTGATGGTGGTGGATGGTAATGGTGGATGTTATATTTTACCGGAAGATCGGGTATATTTAGAGCGATCGCCCTACAGAGCCCGGTTTATTCGTCTCCAGTCACCGGAATTTTTCCGTGTTCTGCGGGAAAAACTCGGTTGGGGTTTACCACATATTGCTAAACCCAATTCCGTAGAATTGCCTTAGAGGGTGTTTGAAAAGTTTCCGGCGATTATAAATCGCTACTACACAAACAAAGTCCACACTTCGACCCTTCGACAAGCTCAGGGCATCGCAGGCTCAGTGACCACCTGCATGGACTAATAAAAATAGAGGGTTTAGAACCCACGTAGGTGGGTTTCGTCTGTGTAGCCGCGACTTCTAGTCGCCAGATTTATTAATAAGTAATCAATACCTTGTCCATTTTTTGTAGGTCGGGTTAAGCGACAGCGCAACCCGAGGCTCATGTTGGGTTATGGCTGATGCCTCCGGCGAGCGCAGGGATACACCACACTTCGTGAACGTACCTCAACCCAACCTTGTATCTTAGAGGTATTTGTATTCAACAGCAAATTTGAAGGCATTGACATCATCAAAGACTTCCAGTGGACACAGAATGATAAAATCCAGGTTAGCAAAATTGGATTTGGTGCTACCTCCTTGAGTCAGTTCAACTATAACAACCTCAATGGTAATTTGTCCTTCCTGGGGACTACATTTGCCACAATTGAGAACAAGCCATCAGGCTTTGCGGTTTCCTTAGATGTTGTATTAGTCTAGATATCTTCTTCGGAGAAGATGGTAATCATATTCTCAATGGTGGCAATGGCAATGCTATTTTTATAATTGCACTTAGATCCCCCACTTCTTGAAGAAGTCGGGGGTCTTTGATTTAGATGGGTTTCTTCTAAATAGGGTTTGCTGAAAAAGTTATCTGTGAGGGCTAGAAGTTCAGGAGGATTTAGAAGAAGTTAGAAGAAGTTAGAAGTAATATCAAGTCTGGAAAACTGAACAATTTTTGATGCTATGATCATATTTTTCTTGCACCTCATTTACCTTTTATACAGATAAAAATCTTGATGCGTCTGGGTTGTAGGTTGATTCAGCAAACCCTAAATAGGACTTACGCTGCTAAAGAAAAGGGTGACTTGATTTACAGCTAAACATCTTGAACAAACTCCGTTAAGAACCTAAACGCTTTCAAAATATAATTAGCGCAATCTTGAGGAGAACTATTATAAAATGATGGCCATGCAGTAGCTTTATCTTCATCATAATAATCGCGGCGATGGGGATGATTTTCTAACCACGCTAACCGCACTGCATGACCGATTAACACATCTAAAACCATATATTCTTCAATTTGCAACTTAGGGTTATTAGCCACGATTGTAGCCAATTCCATCAAAGCTTCTACATTGACTTGGCGATATTCTGGGGCTTCAATTTTATTCAGCAAATGTTCAACTAATAAAGCAAAATTTCTTTCTCCTGCGGTCATTTCTGAAAGCATGACTTCACTTTCTAACCGATTCCGTCGTTCTAATTTATCACCAATGACTAAACCTTTGCAATGCTGCATTAATAGCCAAACTTGTTTAAAAAAGTCTTTGGGTACACGATTTAATGCACCTTCTCTTTGACGAAATCTGCGCCAACCATCAAGAGGAACTTCTGTTTCTTCACTAATTACAGGTAGCACAACCCAAGCAATATCACTTTCTTTTTGTTTGACGTGCAATGATTCCTGTTGACGTAATAAATTACTTACGCCACTATATCCAGTTAACACTTGACGTAAACGCATTTTCACTTCAAAAGGTGAAAGCTGCATTAATTGTTCATAAGCTTCATCTTGGGTAAGGATGAATTCTCTGGCTATGTCGCTAGTAATTAAAAGAATCAAATAACCGACTCTCAATGTAATAAATCCGCGAAACAATTCTGGTTCTGATTTGATTAAGACACCAAGATAAATAAGAATTTCTTGCGTTAAAACTCTATCCCGAATATCCTCACGACAGAAGTTATTAATTTTCTCAGTAATCTCATTTCCAGAGATAGGAACAACTATCAGAGAAGCTTGACTGTAAGCCCTCCCCACTGCTATTTGCTTACCTTGAACCAAAATACTCGTTATCGCATCTGATAAGCCAATATCGAGCATTTGGCGTAAACCCGCAGCCCGTCGCACCACCGCCCACAGCCCTAAATCTCCGGCTTTGGTATAGACTTCATCGAGTAAATCCGCTACAGTGACAGCATTAGTTGGCCCAGCATATCCTGTATCAAATTCTAAACTCTGTAACCGCGTTAAAGTTTGCAGTAATTCAATTTGCTCATAAATGTTTTCTGATGAGCGTAAATATTCTAATAATAAATCTAAGTTAGTTTCGCATTCCATTTGGAATTCTTGGGTATGTCCCAAAGACCAACTTTTTTCTAAATTAGAAGTCAGGTAATAACAGCGAATTCTCTGATTTATGACTGATGATTGCGATAATTCTGTATCTGATAAAAAATCAATTCTTTGAATTGCGGCTGTCAGCATTAATTGATTCAGCTTTCCTAATTTTACCTGGACTCCATGACAAATACCATCCTTGAGTTCCTGCATTAATTCTAATAATGCTTCTGACCCAGTTTCTAGCATAGTTCGAGTAATCATTAAAGTCAAAGTCGGACGACCTAAATCACTCCAGTATTTTTGGATATAAGCCAATTCACCTCTAATTTGATCTACTAAAAAGTGATAATCAAGAGTTAAATAAAATTGCTGTGAATCTAGAAATGATGGTAAAAAGACAATTGTTTGATCTCTAATCCGAAAGAATCTTGATATCGTCAAACTTCTCAGTCTTCGCAAAGGACGACCCGTTAAACCCAGTTGATCATTTCTGCCAATTTGTGTATAAATTTGGGAAAGTTCTTCAGATTTCCTAATTTGAATTGGTGCGACTTGGGTAGGAGTTTGGGTTTCGATTCCATATACTTCTAATTGTGTTTGTAGGGCTTCATCTTCTGCTATTAAAGCAATTTGAACTAAGGAATTGCGGTTTTTGCCGACATTCAAATGTCTACCTAAAGGATCAATATCTCCTAGTGAGATTAAACCTTCACTTAACATTTCTCCCAGATAATATAAGCTTTGCGCCCAAACTAAAGGAATATTTTCATTGGGTAATCTTAACTGAGACTGAGGATCTAATTTCTCAGCTTCTATATTTTCTTCAGGAACATAATAAATTTCTGGTAATAGCTGTAACCCATTTTGTTCTACCAACAATAATTGTAGAAGTTGCTGATATTTCTCAACTTGTGCTTGTTCACCGCGAAATAAACCATCAAGAACTAAATAAGTAAAAAACAATGGCCATTCACATTCAATATGTTCAAATTGTTTAAGTTCACCAGGTTCATAGTGGAGGCGTTCGGTGTCTTCTAAAACTGTTTGATGTCCATCTCTTAAAAAGCGCTTACAACCATATTTTCCTGCGAGTTTACTAATAATTTCTTTAAAGGTGCGTTCTCGCAATGCTTCATCTTTCACCGCAAAAGCGGGATAACTAATAATACTTAATAACGCCGCATCAACTTCTTTAGAACCTGATTCTCTGGGTAATAATGATTCTAAAGTAATTCTGGCTCTAGCGATTTCATCTGGTAAAACATGAATTACTGATGCTTGACTACCATGAACACCAAATAAGTTTAATCCATTTATAGATTCTAAAGCTGCTTTAGCCATTCCCAAGGAACTAGCATTTAATTCTGCACTACCATGATTAATTTTATTTCCCCGTTCCCAAATGCCAAAATCTGGTGTGCGGTAAGCTCGACCAATATAATAAACTAGGTTTTGGACAAAGTTAACTTCATCCAATGTAAAAATAATTGATAATCCGCTGGCGGTCATTTGTGCCAACATTAATAAAAAGATAGATGTCGCGTCAAGTTGTAAATGTCCCCATTCATCATCACCGACAACAATATCACCCGTGGCTGTATTGTATTTGGCGTGAAGTCCATCTAATAAAGATTGTGTATGTTTAAATTTTTCAACTTTATGAGATTGTCGCATCATGGCAAACAATAGACCACGCATTAGTTTAACAACACTATGTTCAAGTTCATAAGTGCGACCATGATCATGATCTAATTTGCGATAGGCTAGGGCTAAACCCCAAACTGCTAAAATACTATACACATTATCTCGCACCCAGGCATCTGTATAATCGCCATGAGCAGTAATAGCGGTACTCGCTGGTAATAAACCAGTAATCGGGTTTTGACGCGCTAAAATAATTGTCTTAATTTGCTTGTAGTAAAAATCTAAGCGTGTTAATGGTGTGGTTGATGTGTTCATTATGGTGATGAGAAAATTTAACTTTGTTGCTGTGAGGTTGATAAATAAAAAAGTTGTATAATTCCCTCTTTTGCTGTATATAACAATCATCCAGAGGAGAATTTTTTTGAGTAGGTAGGATAGATTACAATTATAATATGCGACGTGACTCTATTTCCTATTATTTATTTCAAACATATCCAACCATACTGTTTGAGTTATTGCCAAATCCTCCCGCAAATGCGGCTAATTATCGCTTCGATTCGGTAGCGGTAAAAGAACCAAAGTTTGAAATTGACGGGGTGTTTTTACCACCAGAAACCGAAACTCCTGGTGTTGTTTATTTTTGTGAGGTGCAATTTCAAAAAGATGAACGACTGTATGAGCGGTTATTTGGGGAATTATTTCTCTATTTTTACAGAAATAGGGAGCGTTTTCAAGATTGGCAAGCGGTGTTAATTACTCTAAAACAAAACAAAGCCCCAGCAGCAGCGCGATATTTAATCAATCGTTGTCAGCAGGAGTTACCAGAACCAACAGCTAGACGTGGCATAATGGAAATAATTACCACGATTATTTCTTATCGGTTTACTCGTTTAAGTCGTGTGGAGATAGAAGCAATGTTAGGCATAAGTTTTCAGCAAACTCGCTTGTATGAAGAACTCAGAGAAGAAGCTACCGAATTAGGTATGCAGCAGGGTATGCAGCAGGGTATG
Organism: Dolichospermum sp. UHCC 0352; assembly: GCF_009711925.1. Classification (NCBI taxonomy): domain Bacteria; kingdom Bacillati; phylum Cyanobacteriota; class Cyanophyceae; order Nostocales; family Aphanizomenonaceae; genus Dolichospermum; species Dolichospermum sp. UHCC 0352. The sequence goes on from NZ_VIKY01000217.1 coordinate 7,246, forward strand.
CAGCAAGGTATGCAGCAAGGTAAACAACAAGGTAAACAGGAGGGGGAAGTAAATCTGATCCTGCGGTTGTTATCGAAAAGATTTGGGAAAATTCCTAGTCAGCTAAAAATGCAGATTGAGAAGTTATCTTTGGAACAATTGGAAGCTTTAACTGAGGTGTTGTTAGATTTTGTAAGTTTAGATAATTTGGTTGTTTGGTTGCAAAATTTAGAAATTTCCCAGAAGTAAAAGCCAGAGATTACTAGCGGAATCTGTAACAGTTGAATAATTTGTAATTTGTAGGGGTTTAGCAATGCTAAACCCTTACGTTTTGGTGATTGCAAAATTTTTCTTACCCATAGATTCTTAATTTGGATTCCCAATTTAACACCAGCATATTTATTGACAAATTTATCAAATCATGTATAATTAACGATATTTATTCCAAAGTATATTTTTTGCCGACAGGGGACTTATGAAACTTAAACCAATTTCCCAAATACTTTTAGGACTGACCATCACCCCCATTATCGCCTTAGCTGTACACCAACCCGGCTATGCAGGGGAAAAATTCAAGTGTAATGATAAACTGCAAAACCCTATCACATTAGCCAAAACAAGTCGCGGTTGGCAACCCATGTTAGTCTGGGAAAGTAACTATTTTAGAACCTCTAAACAAGAACGCTGTCGCATTGTTAGCAAAAGACTACAGGCATACAGTGATAATAGAATGCTCTATCTTAGAGGGGGAAAGTTTAACGGACTTCCTGTAATATGTACTGCTATTAAAGTAGGTGGTAATTGTTTAAAAGAAGATGTTGTCATTACACTCAAGCCTGAACCAGGTATAGATGATAGGGATTTAGCCACTAAAGTTTTGACACAAATCCAATATTTCAGAAATGGTGCATCTAAATCAAGACCTGTATATTTGAGTGAAAGTAAATCTTTATTCTATGAAGATGGTGATTTGTATATTGACCTGAATGGAATCTTAACAGAAGAATAAAATAGTAGTTCATGAATAATTATTTGAAAATTCTCAATGATTTGTAAATGTCTACTAACTGGAGTTCATTCTGCACTCTTATTATTAACCTGTTTGGGAGGAATAGCTATTTCCCTCCCAGCAGAGTCTCCTGTTTTTTCAACATCATCTGTGAATGATCTAGCAATTAAAAATAATCAAAAAATAGCAAAATCAATTACTGTAAAAATTCTTTCTCAAGAGTTTTTAGGAACAGGAATTATTATCAATAAACAAGTTAATAAACAAAATCAAATTTATACTATTATCACCAATAATCATGTATTAATGGCTGTTGATAAACCAGGTTATCAAATTCAAACACCAGATGGTAAAATTTATCCTGCTAAAATTCCTCAAGCTGTGAAATTTGGTAAGAATGATTTAGGGATATTACAATTCACATCAAATCAAAATTATCAAGTTACGAAAATAGGAAACCCATTAACATTAACGGTGGGAGAACAATTATTTGCTAATGGTTTTAGTAATGAAGATACAATAAATGAAACATCTCCAGAAAAAATGCCAGAAAAGAGAATATTTACTCAAGGGTATCTTACTTTAATCTTAGATAAACCCTTAGAAGGAGGCTATCAAATCGGTTATACTAATGATATTTATAAAGGTATGAGTGGGGGACCATTATTAAATATGCAAGGGGAATTAGTGGGGATTAATGGTGTACATAAAAATCCCCTTTGGGAAGTGACAGAATTATATGCTGATGGTTCAGAACCTTGTCAACCTATACAGGATATTATACCTCGCAATAGTTGGGCTATACCCATTACAACAGTTGAGAAGATAGCACCTCAATTAGTGAAAATTCCAGCTTCTAATTCTGGAAAGAAACCATTAGCAGCAGGGGAACTAAATAATAGTACAATATTGCAAATGCGAGAAAAAGCAGAAAGTGTGAAAAAATGTATTTTACCAAAAAAATATCAGCAGAAAATGAAAAAATGAACTTTCTTAATTGTAGGTTGGCTGACAGACCCGCCTGGAACTCAAGTTCCAGGCTAATAGCTAAAGTTTACTAAAGTAAACTAAATAATTTAAAAAATTTTCTAGTTATTTTAGTCATTTTCAGATGACTTTTGCTATGAGACTGGGAATAAATTCCCAGTTGGGCTATGGATTTTACGTTAAGTTGACAGTTGTATAGAGAAACCAAACCCAACGCACTAAATTTACTAATAACAGGAATTAAAAAATGAGGTTGATTAATGTACTAGCTGCGACGTTAATAGGTGTAACTGTAATCTTAGTACAACCACAAAATACAGCAGCTTTAGACGGTGGAGAAATTAATAATATTGCTAGACAAATTACAGTTAAAATTGCTGGTCAAAAACCAGGAACTGGCATAATTGTCAAGAAAGAAGGTAATAGATATACAGTATTAACAAATAATCATGTTGTGAAAAATAAAGGTAAATATATTTTAATCACACATAATGGAAAAACTTATAATTTTAATTATAGTGATATTAGAAAATTACCTGATTTAGATTTAGCAGTTGTTCAATTTATCAGCAATGATAATTACACTGTTGCTACATTAGGTGATTCCAATAAATTAACAGAATCTACACCGATTTATAATGCTGGTTGGTCTGTTAATGATAGTCGTTGTTTAAAGGGTTGTTATCGTTTTTATAACGGGATCATTAATGGTATATCTCCTAATCCTAAAGAGGGTTATGCCTTAATTATGAGTAATAATACTTTACCAGGAATGAGTGGAGGTCCAATACTTAATGCACAAGGAGAATTGGTGGGAATTAATGGTCAAGCATTTCCTAATGCTATCAGTGGTGCTGTAGATTTTGATGGTATTCCTATTAATAAATATAAAAAGTCTCAGAATATTGCTACTACATCACCACTACAAGCTACACCTATACAAGTTGCAGATAGGGTAATATCTCGAAAACCAACAGAAATAAAGACACAACCTATATCATCTATTAATTTCACCCTAGCGAAAACCTTACCTGGAGATTTTTTCCCGGTAACAGCTATTGCTTTGAGTCCCAATGGCAAAATTCTTGCTAGTGGCAGTATGAATGGAAGTATTCAACTATGGAACATAGCTACAGGAAGCAAAATCCGCACTCTTCAAGGACATTCCGACCGAATTGAGTCGGTTGCTTTCAGTCCAGATGGTAAAACCTTGGCTAGTGGGAGTAATGACGAGACTATCAAGTTGTGGAATGTAGCTACAGGAACGGAAATTGGCAGTCTGCAAGGAAGTTTTTTCTCGGTTTATTCTGTCACTTTCAGTCCAGATGGTAAAACCTTAGCTAGTGGTAGTAGTGACGGGACTATCAAACTGTGGGATGTGTCCACAACTAAGGAAATACTCACCCTATCAGGGCATACTGCTAAGGTTAGTGCGGTGGCCTTTAGTCCCGATGGCAAAATTTTGGCTAGTGGCAGTGATGACAGGATAATTAAACTATGGAACGTGGCAACAGCAGGAGAAATTCTGACTTTTGACGGACATTCTGATCGAGTTGGTTCTGTGGCTTTCAGTCCCGATGGCAAAATTTTGGCTAGTGGCAGTTCAGATAAGACAATTAAACTATGGAATATAGATACAGGAACAGAAATCCGCACTCTTACAGGTCATTCTAACCGAGTTGGTTCTGTGGCTTTTAGTCCTAATGGGAAAATTTTGGCTAGTGGCAGTGATGACAATACAGTTAAATTGTGGAATGTGGCAACGGGAACACAAATCCACACTTTGACAGGTTATGCTGACACCGTTGATTCTGTCATTTTTAGTTCAGACGGCAAAACTCTAGCTAGTGCGAGTAGGGAAAATAATATTAAAGTTTGGCGGGTGTCTGAGTAGAAGGGGTAGATAGTTTGATTATTTTTTTCTTTTGTAAAAACAGCGATGGGAATAGGTCTTGATTGTTTAGACAACCCTAAACAAGACCTGGGCTACTCTGATATAGGTATGCTGCGAAATACAGGTGTATACTGAGGTTCATAGGGTCTACCGCTAGTTCCTGATAAAGCGATCCCTATTTCAATTCCTGCTATCTCTTTTACTTGTACGGGTACGTCACGAAAGGTAGCTGTTGCTTTCAAGGGAATACCCTTCAGCATTTTTGTAGCGACATCAGTTCCTTGCTTTCCTTTGGCTTGCCCAAGTTGTGCTTGATGACAAAAATACTCTTTTCCATAAAAGTCAAACATCTTACCGTAATCACAGTAAAAACCTCCTGTACCATCTTGTTTAGCAGTTAATAGAAAGTGACAATTCACGGTAGAAGAAGAACGCTTACAGCCTTGCAAAGTTAAATTAATCTCTTCAAATTCTACAGTTTGATTTTTGACACTGCTAGGATTTTGGGAGTTCGGCTGAAGTCTGCCGCATACAACATTACCACTGTCTGTAACAACACAAGCCTTTTGTGCTGCTACTGGATGACTAGAAACAAGTAGACTGGTTAAAACTACACCTGTTAGAGTGCTGATTTGTGTGAAGTGACGAAGCATACGCATAATTATTGATAAAAAACGCTATGTAATCTTAATTTTACTATGTTTTAGGTGTTGCTAAGTCGAAGTAAATCCTAATTCAGATAAAAAGTACCATCCTGTAAATCCTTAAATCCTGGACATCCTGATTCAGACAAATTAATTACTCTCTTGAATATGAAAAGAATCAATCATTTTTTCCACTACAGGCCAGAATTTATCATTTTCACCCACAGGTGCTTGATAAGTAATATAATAAGCCTTTTTAAAAGCCATAGTTCCCCGTTCTAATATTTTAAATGTACATCCATTTTCTTGACGAGTCCATCTAATTTGATAAGCATCAGTTTTATCTAAAATAACTTTTTCATCTGCTCTTTCTAAACTATTCAAATCATCTTTCTGGATATTGGTTAAAATTTCTTTTTTACGTTCTTCTAGAAGTAAAGCTTTACCTAAATCATCAACACTAACCAGAATTTCTACAGGACAATTATCTGTTTGTAATTTATCCTTGCGAATGAATTTAATTTTTTCACTGCCTCCTGGCGTTTCTTCTCTAGCTATCCATTGATCTGAATATTTGATAGTAAAATTCTTATCTGGTTCTTGAGGATTGTAAGTTTTAGTTAATTCTTCTTTTGATATGTCAGGTTGTATTTCAGATATTTTAGTTTCTTGAGAGTCAGGTTTTTTCTGAGCAGTTTTTAATGAAGATACACCTTGAAAACCCAGAAATGCAAAAGCCAATGCAGTAGCTATACTAGCAATAATGACAACTTTACCTGATAGCAGACTTCGCTCTATAACTTTATTATTTTCATCTGGTTTAGGAGTAATATCTATTGTATACACCGATGGAATTGTTAATATTGTATTTTTGAAGTTATTTAATCTTTTTTCACCTTCTTGAGGAATCAATTCCAAGAAAAGTTTTCTAAAGAGTTGAATATTGGTTTCTGGATTGCTAATTACTAGATTAGAAATACTACCACTGGAACTATTAGGAATTTTCTCAGTAGAGTTTATCAGTTCTATAGATTTTAATGCTTTTAACGCATCTGCGGCTGTGTTATAGCGAGTTTTTTGATAATCATTATGTACCATTTTATCAATGATACCAATTAGTTTCTGGGTAAATTGTTCGTTTAATTGAGATTCTGATAGTAAATGTCGCCATGTAATTTGACCATTATCTTCAAACTTAATGCTATTATCATCATATCGCCTTGGATCTGGACGAACACCTGTTAAAGCTTGAATACCAATCATACCTACATAAAAGACATCAGTGTTATAAGTAGAGATACCATCTATACGTTCGTGTGGCATATATTCATAAGTACCAATAACTCGACTTAGGGGATGATTTTCGATATCAGTCATCTCTTTAACTGTACCAAAATCAATTAAAACGAGTTTTTGATCACTATTTCTTCTGATTAAATTTGCTGGTGTGACATCACGGTGAACTAAATTTTTCTCCTCCTGGAGAAATTCCAAAATTTCTAAAATGTCATAGAGTATTTGCCAAACTTTACTACTGTCGAGTTTCTTGGTCGGTGGGAGTTCTTTAGTCAGTTGTTCACCCTCTATATATTCTTCGACTAAATAAAAATCTTGTTTGACTATTAATAATAATCTGTAATTAATGACAAAATAATCTTTTAATTCGGGAATTTGGGAATGATCTAGTTTATTGAGATGTTCTGCTTCGCGTCTAAATAATCTTTTTCTTTCTTCAAAATCCTCTCTATTTGAGTTTTGCTTAGGCTTGAGGAGTTTGACAACACATTTCTGGTTTTGATTAGAAATATCTTCGGCTAAATATATCTCACCAAAGCCACCTTCGTTTAATTTGTCGAGGATTTTATAGTCCCCATTTTGACCTTTAAGAATTTCACCTATTAAGTTTTTATTAGTAAAGGTTGATATCATCATATAATTCCCAGTTGAAAATGTAATATCTACTGATTATGGTTATTTATTACTTTACCTGTCAGTATGTATTTAGACAAGCTTTATTATTGACTATATGATTAAATTTACTTATGGGTTGCCATTAGCCTTGCTGGTGGGTATCTGAGCGTTAATTTGTCAGAATCAGGATATCCAGGATTAAAGGATTTACAGGATGTTATTGTTGATGGGAAATAGCAATTTTTCAATAATAGAAAAAAACATCCCCTAAACATTCACAAACAATTCACAAATCACAATCCTGTACATCCTCAAATCCTGGATATCCTGATTCTGACCAAAAAAATACCTAAAAACCCATACACCAAAAGACTTTTAACTCCGTTCCCATTCCCTGCGCTCGCTTTTCTCCTGTTTGTTCTTGAGTGAAGGCGAACTTTATCCTAAAATGGCCAGTAGGCATTTGGTGAAGTGGTTGATTTTAATTGCCTCTTCCTCCTAAAAACGAATCAAAAGCAGTTAAAAGTAAGATAAGTCACCTGTGAGTAGCTCCTAAACAAAAGCTAACAGCTTGATATTGGATGCTCAAAAAGGTAGGTTAGATGTTTTGAGTATCTTAGAGAGTATGATGAAAACTATGAAAGCTGAACATATTGATTTTCCAGTGCTACACTCGGAATTATTCTTACGTCATCGTCTACAGGTAGTAGAGGAATTGTGGGAGTCGGTGCTGCGTCAAGAATGCGGTCAAGAAATGGTGGATCTTTTGCGTCAACTGCGGGATTTATGTTCCCCAGAAGGACAAGCCACAAATGACCTAGCTGCCTCTGCTGTAGAATTGATTGAACAATTGAATATCAATGAAGCAATTCGTGCGGCGCGTGCCTTTGCGTTGTACTTTCAGTTGATTAATATTATTGAGCAGGAATACGAGCAAAAGCAGCAATTAAATCGCTATACTGGGGAAACTGACGAGGACGTTTTCCCCAGTATAATTTATTCCACTAATCAACGAGATGAAGAATTACCTGTTACGAAAGAAATAGGTAGCGACTTAATGACAGCAGAAACTCCCCAAAAAGGAACTTTTGCGGCTTTATTTCCCCTGTTATTTAAGTTGAATGTCCCACCCCAACAAATTCAACGCCTGATTTCCCAACTGGATATCCGCTTAGTTTTCACTGCACACCCGACGGAAATTGTCCGTCATACTATCCGGGATAAACAGCGTCAGGTGGTTCATCTTTTGCAAAAACTAGATGAAGCCCAAAATCGTGCTAGTAGCTATCCTTGGGAAACCTTGGAGGTGAAGGAAAGATTACTGGAAGAAATTCGCCTCTGGTGGCGCACTGACGAATTACATCAGTTTAAACCAACGGTTTTGGATGAAGTAGATTATGCTCTTCACTACTTTCAGGAAGTGTTGTTTGATGGTATTACGCAACTATACAAACGCTTCAAATATTCTTTGGGGGAAACTTTTCCCTGGTTACAACCACCGACGACAAATTTTTGCTCTTTTGGTTCTTGGGTAGGTTCAGACCGAGATGGTAATCCTTCGGTGACACCGGAGGTAACGTGGAAAACCGCTTGTTATCAACGAAAAATGGTCTTAGAGCGGTATATTAAGTCAGTTAAAGAGTTAGTGTCTTTATTGAGTGTATCTATGCACTGGAGTGATGTACTACCAGATTTGCTAGAGTCTTTGGAGTTGGATCAATCACAGTTAAGTGGGGTGTATGATGATTTAGCATTGCGTTTCCGCCAAGAACCTTATCGTCTGAAGTTATCTTACATTCTCAAGCGGTTAGAAAATACCCGCGATCGCAATTTGGCTTTATATAATCGGGAAACGCCAAACAATGAAGATGCACCTATGTACAGAACGGGTGCGGAATTTTTAACAGAATTGTTGTTAATTCAACGCAATTTAACGGAAACAGGTTTAAGTTGTCGAGAATTGGAAAACTTGATTTGTCAAGTGGAAATATTTGACTTTAATCTGACTCAATTAGATATTCGTCAAGAATCATCTCGTCATGCTGATGCTATCAATGAGATTCTCGAATATTTGCAACTTTTACCCCAGTCCTACAACGAATTATCAGAAGAACAGAGAATCGCTTGGTTAACTTCAGAATTGCAAACTCGGCGGCCCTTGATTCCCGCTGAATTACCATTTTCAGAAAAAACCAATGATGTAATTGAAACTTTCCGAATTTTGCGATCGCTACAACAAGAATTTGGCATTAAAATCTGTCAAACTTATATTATTAGTATGTGCCGCGAAGTTAGCGACGTACTAGAAGTTTTACTCTTAGCCAAAGAATCCAGTTTATTTGATCCTGTAGTTGCAGTGGGGACAATTCGCATCGTTCCTCTGTTTGAAACAGTAGAAGATTTACAACGTTCTAGAGGCGTAATGCGGGAACTGTTTGAATTGCCTTTATATCGGGCAATGCTGGCTGGTGGCTACGCCGCAATTAACACTTCGACTTCGCTCAGTGCAAAAGCTTCGACTTCGCTCAGTGCAGAAGCACCTCCATCTATTTCTGCTCTAAATCCTAACTTACAAGAAGTAATGTTGGGCTATTCCGATAGTAATAAAGATTCTGGTTTTTTAAGCAGTAACTGGGAAATTCATAAAGCTCAAAAATCACTTCAGAAAATCGCCGAAAGTTACGGTGTAAATCTGCGGATTTTCCACGGACGAGGCGGTTCTGTGGGACGTGGTGGCGGTCCTGCTCATGAAGCGATTTTAGCCCAACCAGGTCATAGTATTAGTGGCCGGATTAAAATTACCGAACAAGGGGAAGTCTTAGCTTCTAAATATTCCTTGTTAGATTTGGCTTTGTATCACCTAGAAACTATCACCACAGCCGTAATTCAAGCCAGTTTACTAGGAACAGGGTTTGATGACATCGAACCTTGGAATGAGATCATGGAAGAGTTATCTCATGCGTCGCGTCAACACTATCGTAACCTAATTTATGAACAACCTGATTTCATTGACTTCTTCCACCAAGTCACCCCCATTGAAGAAATCAGCCAATTGCAAATTAGTTCTCGTCCAGCCCGTCGTCCATCTGGTAAAAAAGATTTAAGTAGTCTGCGAGCGATTCCTTGGGTATTTAGTTGGACACAAACCCGGTTTTTATTACCTTCTTGGTATGGAATTGGCACAGCCTTACAAGAATTTTTAGACGCAGAACCAGAACAACATTTGAAATTACTTCGCTATTTCTACCTTAAATGGCCATTCTTTAAAATGGTGATTTCTAAAGCCGAAATGACCTTAGCAAAAGTAGACATGGAAATGGCACGTCACTATGTTGATGAATTGTCTAACCCTGAAGACAAACCTCGATTTGAGACAGTTTTTGCCCAAATTTCTAGCGAATTCTTTCTGACCAGAGATTTAGTTTTAAAAATCACCGGACACCAAAAACTATTAGATGGTGATCCAGTATTGCAACGTTCTGTACAATTAAGAAATGGAACAATTGTGCCTTTAGGATTTATCCAAGTTTCCCTATTAAAACGCCTTCGTCAATCAAAAAATGCCCCCACAACCGGAGTAATTCACTCTCGTTACAGCAAAGGAGAATTACTCCGAGGAGCATTATTAACCATCAACGGAATTGCTGCCGGCATGAGAAATACGGGTTGATAAAAAGCAAAAGGCGTAATTTCTTCACTTTGCGCCTTTGCGCCTTTGCGTGAGACAAAAATATGATCAAAAAACGCATTCTTATTTGTACCTTTTTGGCACTTTCTTCCGGTTTTTTTACTGCTTTAATAGCTGGACAAATCACCGTCATGCAACATAGCCAAAAGTGTCAAAACCAGGCTTGGGGATTTAAACAAATGTGTAGTGCTTTAGTGACTCCGGGTGCAAGTTGGCAAGGTAGCACTGCGGGACTGTGGACAGGGACAATTTTAGGGGCATTTGTGGGTGGGTTGATTACTCGTAAATCTAGTGATTGGTAATTGGAGATATGGTTTTTTCTACACTTCTGGTTCTACTCCTAAAGCGCGTAATTGGGCAATTAGGCGATCGCTTTTTTCTTTTTCACTTTCAGCCCGTTGGCGTTCATTTTCGGCTGTTTCATGACCATCAAGTAACAAATTACCATCTAAATCCCACCAACGTAGCCAAGGTAACTCCATATTTTGATATGTCCCTTGCCAAATACCTAATTCTACTCCCATAGGTGTAATCGGATAATGACCTCGTTGATTTGGTGGCAATAAATGATATTGTCCTTCCATGAGATGATATACTTCCACGCTGGCTTTACTAACTTCGTAAATGCCATAAAAGGCAGGTTTAATCACTTGTTCATAAATCCAAAATTTCCCCTGCCAAGGTGTTTTATCTCTTTCTTCTGTGCCATTTCCTGATACAAATTCTAAAGCAATTAATGGGGCAATAAATTCTTGCCAAAGCACATAGGAACGTCGGACTTTACCATCTAATAATGGTGGCACATGAGGAACATAAAACCAATCAGGGGCTTCTGCACCTCGTTCTGGTGGTTCAGTTATTCGCCAATAAATACCGCTATCTTGACCTATAGCATATTGTCCATCAGCGTGGAGTTTTTGTAATACTGGAATAATAGATTGAGTTAGTAGAATACTTTGAGGATGTTCCTGGAAATTTTTCACAAATAGTCCGTTAGATTCTGGTAGTTGAGTATGATCTGGAAGGCTGGTTTGTGTATAGGGAGGATCTGCGGTAAAGGTCATGATGTCCTCGTATTTTAGAAGGTTTATTGTAGTTAAGAATTTAAGACTCCTAACTTCTGAGATTAAGTAGGATGACAATAAACAAATTATAACAATAATTTACAGATACCTGAACTTACCTGAATTATACTGTACACAGTGCATTATCCTTCATCTTGTTAAGAATGAACAGTAATTCATCTATGTCGGTAGAGCCAAAACAAGAACTCTTGTTTTTGTCATCAGAGATGGGAAACGGAAATATATTGCCAGAAAAAAGCCAATTTGGCGATAAAACTCCAAATAATTGTCAGGATTTTTGGCAATTATGGGACCTACATCAAGGTTATCTTTACAACTGTTGTTTAAAATGGCTCAACGGTAATTACCATGATACAGAAGATGTAGTCAATCAGGTAATGCTTAAAGCTTGGGGTCAATGGACACAATCTACAAATGACATTGAACATCCTAAATCGTGGTTATCTCAAATTACTTATAACTATTGCATTGATGTCTATCGAAAACGTCAACGAGAAGTTGCAAAAGTTGATAATATTGACGACATTCAATTTGCAGATCATCCAATACTTACTTCTAATTTACAACCTCCTGAATCCTGGCTTTTAAATCTGGAAATGGCGGCATATCTCAAGTATAAAATTGCATCTTTACCCGATAAATTACGCCATCCTTTTATTTTATGTTGTTGTCAAAACAAATCCTATCCAGATATCGCTCAACAACTCACCATTTCTGAAGAGAACCTTCGTAAACGTATTCAAAAAGCGCGAAAGATTCTACAAAAGCAGTTAAAGAAGTATCTTGCGGGGGAAGATAACACTGCTTTTGATTCCTTTTCACCATTAAACACCGTGATTCCAATAGTAGAAGAATTAGAATCTGAGCAAATATGGAATCATGATGAGGAATCATCAATACCTACAAAAAGCCAACAGCAAGAAATTAATTATAAAGCAACTTTAATATGCCTGGAATCCTTACCACATCATTGGTACAATTGACTCAGCCATCTGGGCTAAAGATGAATATTCAGTTATTTATAGCAGAAAAATCAGCCAGACAACAGCAGAAAATTATCGCTTTAAACAAGTACATTGAAAAATATCCTCAAGGATGGAAAAAAAGATTAGAATTAGCTGATTTGCTTTACGAAATAGGAAACTGGTCACAAGCTGTTATCGAATATAATCAAGTAATTGAGCGACAACCTCAACTACTTGATGTGCATCTAAAATTGGGAAAGATATTGCAGTTAATGGGACAACAAAAAGAGGCTTTACAAGTATATGATACAGCCCTATTTTTGTCTGAAAATCCAGGAACTCAGTATCATATAAAAGGATTGATTGCAGTTTGCGAAGGTGACAATGAAAAAGCTCTCACAGCCTTTAATTTAGCGGCTAGTTTAGAACCTGATCAAGTATTTCACCGACTGGCTTTGTCACAGGTATATCAAAATGTAGAAAATCCCCTGGGTATTCTCCGCACCCTAGAGCCGATTTTAGCAATTAATCCAGATGATGTTATGTCCCTGATTTACAGCTATGATGCCCTGATGGTGGTGGGGGATATACAAACGGCGAAAGAGAGGTTTAACAGCCTTATAGCCCTAGCTGGTGATGATTTTCGGGTAATACAACGACAAATTGATCAACGTTTGCCGGCGAGAATGGTATCCGGTGAAGAAGGGAAAATTACTAAAAAAATGATTACCTCCTTACTAGGAACAGTTCCCCATAGTGTTGAAGTCCATAAATCCTTGGCCTACTATCACATTCTACGAGGGGATTGGGCGCAAGGGGTGGAGGTATTAGCCAAATTTACCACAGAATCCCCCAATTATCCCTATGGTTGGTATTATTATGGGCTGAGTTTATTCCACACAGGGAAATACCAGCAAGGGGCGGAAATGATGGAGAAAGCGTATTATCTGTATCCCCATGACCGGAAAATTTATTAGGGTTTGTGTGAAATTTTACCCCTTGCACCTCACCCAGAGAAGAGTAAAACGATTCTTGCTTCCATAGTGGAGGAGATGTTAACGCGCTTTCCTGAATGCTGGAGTATGTGGACAACTGCGGGGCGGGTATTGGTGGAACATTTTCCAGACATTGAACGGGGTTGTCAGGTTTCCCAACAGGGGACAAAACTACAACCCCAGTTAGCTGATGCTTGGTTACGTCATGGCCAGGTGTTGATTTTGGCTTGTAAACATCGGGAAGCCGTGGAAGCCTTAAAAAAAGCATGGGAGCTTTTACCAGATGGCGGTTATTTGCAATCCGTACCGGCGGCGTTCTGGTTGGGGGAGAGTTATCGAGTTTTGAAGAATGCTAAGGCTAGTAAACGGTGGTGGGAGGTAGCTGCTCAAGGATGTCAGGAGTTGAGGTTATTTAACCCAGCCATGGCTGATTACTGGTTAGGGAGGGTGATGTTTCGCTTGGGGGATAAGTCGGGGGCTAGACAGGCTTATAAAGGGGCTTTGAGTCAGCAGTTGTTGTACCCTGTCCGTGGGGAGGTGGAGAGAATTTTGGAGAAGCTTAAAAGGTAAGAGGGGTAAGGGTTATGGCGATTTAGGGTGTTTTTTTTGGGGGGGGGAAATTTGTCCGTAACTCGAAAAATTCACAAATGGGGGGAGTAAAACGTCTAAATAGTGTGGGAAAAAACCACTTGAGCGGATGCCCGTATCCGTCTCAAGCGTCTTTATCCACAAATAGAAAACTGACAGACCACTAGTCATATCAAAGGAAAAATCAAAATGAAATCTTTAACCATTGTAAGTGTAAAGTGCATCAAACCATCTTCAGGAATTGACTCCATAGCCCAGAGTCTATTTGGTCTAATTGGTGGTGCTATTGCTGGTACTGCGACATTTGTAGCTGGCGCTGCGTCTGGTGGCTTACTTATAGCAGCTACTGGAGTAGCTGCGGCTGGAGGTGCGAGCGCAGGTGTGGCTGTGATTAATGGACTCGATTATTTTTTTGCAGGAGCAGATGAACTTTATATTAGAGTTAATGGTTCCAAAGTATGGCCGTCCGGTAAATACAAGGACATGATGTCACAGCAAACTAAGGAAGTTGGACATACGCTACCTTTGAATGATAAGGTAAAAATTCAATTGTGGGAATATGATACTATAAGTTCTGACGATCTACTTGGTTATTTAGACCTTGGTGCAGACCATCAAACTGGTAGTTTCACTTATTTAGTACAAAATCAATACGAAGGAAGTATCTATGAAATTAATATTAAAATATCATAGTGCGATCGCCTGATATTGTAGGGTGCGTTAATGAAATGTAATGCACCTTATGTATGTTTATTTACTGATTTTCGGTGCGTTACGCTGTCGCTAACGCACCCTACATTTTTGTAGTGGTTGATAGCCTTTCCCTTGTTTCCTCACAAATCAATCAACTTAATTTAGTATAAACTGGGTTTTGTTACTATAATTTTTGTTACTATAATTTATGTTTCTAAATCTTTAATTGCCTTTTGAACCTTTCATCTGAGATATTATGCTATTAACAGTGGTTAAATAAGTTTAATTTATGTATGCCAGCTAAAGATTTATTTCATAATACAGTTAAAACAGTCCTGACAAAAGATGGATGGACAATAGATGTTTATGATGAGTTTTTTAGTCGGAAGTTTATTCAAAGAATAATTGGCGAATATGACCTAAAATTACTGATTTTTAACCCAGATCAAGAGGAGATTGTGATATGGAGAGACTAAATTACAAAGAAATAGTCCAAACAATTCTGGAAGGTCACGCAAGAAATCGCCCAAATAATCAAACAGAAGTCAAATTGATATTTGATCCGGAGCGCGATCATTATCAAGTTATTAATATTGGTTGGCAAGAACTAACGCGAATATTTGGTTGTATTATTTACGTAGAAATTAAAGATGGCAAAATTTGGATTGAACGCGATGGCACAGAAATCGGAGTAGCTAATGAATTAGTAGAAGCTGGAGTTCCTAAACAAGATATAGTTTTGGGTTTTAAAGCTCCATACAAACGGAAATTTACCGAGTTTGCTGCTAGTTGAAAATGTGATTGAAGTCAAAAAACGTTCCCATTACAAACCAATCACTTTCCCTATCTTCGAGGCTATTCTTACCTACCTCCAATTCCTCCTGATAGCGAAGCGTGGCGTTAGCCATACTCCTACCTCTCACGAAAAGACTTTTTCAGCAAACCCTATTTATGATTACGGGCTTATGTTTTTTACTCATATTACACCATAATTGGGCAAAGGGCAAATATCCCCGCTTTTACCTGTAATACCCGCAATAATATTTAAAACCAATTTTTATTCAGCAGTTTGTTACTGACAATGACCACAAACATTAACAAACCAAACTGAATTGGCCAAGGTGCTAATACTAAACTTACAATAAAAATGACGGCTGTGAACACACCTGCAATATTGGTGATTTCATCATCATTTCTTTGGAAGAGATAGCCAGTCATTACACCTGTAACTAATGTTATTAAGAAAAATAAAGGCATTTTCACTAATCTCCAAACTACGAGCTACTGTTTAATACCAGTAGATTTTAACCTTCTTCAAGAACGTTATTAACATTATACTTAAGTAAGACAAAATGGCAACAAATTTATTCTCAAGTGATGAAATTAGCTATTTTAAAATGATGCCATTATTTGCTAAATTAAGTTAACACTATCTATTCGTGCTGGAATCAATTTAACACTTTCAATTTAAATATCCAATGTTGAACATTTCCCAACTCCTCGCAACTGAACTAAAACTTAAACCCCACCAAGTACAAAATGCGCTAGAACTCTTAGCAGAAGGGGCGACAATTCCCTTTATTGCGCGTTACCGTAAAGAACGCACTGATGAAATGGATGAAGTGCAATTACGGGATTTACAAGATAGGCATAATTACTTAACGGAGTTAGAAGAAAGAAAGAAAGTAATTGTGAATGCGATCGCTCAACAAGATAAACTTACTCCAGAACTACAAGCAAAAATAGCATCCTGTCTCCAAAAAACCGAACTGGAAGATTTATATTTACCCTATCGTCCTAAACGTCGGACACGCGCTACCATTGCCAGAGAAAAAGGGCTAGAAGCACTGGCTACATTTATTAAATCCCTAAATGTTAAAAATGGTATTTCCGCATCTTTAGAGGCAGAATCAGCAAAGTATATTTCGGAAACCTTGGGAGTAAAAAGCGCAGATGAAGCTTTAAAAGGTGCGTCTGATATTTTAGCTGAAGAAGTAGCAGAAAAAGCAGAATTACGCGCTCATGTACGCGATTATCTGTTAGAGAATGGGGTGTTTATTTCTCGGATTAAAGACGAACATCCTCAAGGGACAACTAAATTTGAAATGTACCGAAATTATCAGATTAGAGTCAAAAATATTGCCCCTCATAATCTGTTGGCTTTATGTCGAGGAGAAGATGAAAAAATTCTCAGTTTTGAAGTTGCGTTTGATGAAGATTTTGTGCTGAGTTATTTAGAATCTCAAGAAATAAAAACTCAAGTTCGCAATATTCGAGATTTTTATCAAGTCATGTTAAAAGATAGTTTTAACCGCTTGATGAAAACTTCCTTAATTAGCGAAGTAACAAACGAGAAAAAAACCTTTGCTGACATAGAATCAATCAAAACTTTTGAAACCAATTTACGAGAATTGCTATTATCCGCACCAGCAGGAATGAAACCGACAATGGCTATAGATCCAGGTTTTAGAACCGGGTGTAAAGTCGCTATATTAGATGAAACTGGGCAATTTTTAGAATATCAAGCTGTCTTTCCCCACCAAGCAGCAGAACAACGCCAAAAAGCCGCCCAAACTATTAAAAAATTACTTGAAAAATACCAAGTTCAATTAATCGCTATTGGTAACGGTACAGCGTCACGAGAAACAGAAGAATTTGTGGCCGAAATATTACCAAATATAGCCCATAAACCAGTTAAAGTTATGGTAAATGAATCTGGTGCATCTATATATTCTGCCAGCGACGTAGCTAGAGAAGAATTTCCCGATTTAGATATTACCGTGCGGGGTGCAATTAGTATTGGGAGAAGATTACAAGATCCTTTAGCCGAATTAGTCAAAATAGATCCTAAATCAATTGGTGTCGGACAATATCAACATGACGTTGATCAAAAATTACTGAAAAAGAAATTAGATGAAACCGTCGAAAGTTGCGTTAACTATGTGGGTGTAGACTTAAATACTGCTTCCAAAGAACTGCTGACATTTGTTTCGGGAATTACCCCCACCATAGCTAATAATATTATTGCCTATCGTAACCAAAATGGCGCATTTAAAAATCGTCGTCAACTTTTGAAAGTAGCGAAATTAGGACCTAAAGCCTTTGAACAAGCAGCAGGGTTTTTAAGAATTCGTGGTGGTGAAAACCCCTTAGATAATACCGCAGTTCATCCAGAAAGTTACTCTTTGGTACAATCTATCGCGGCTGATTTAGGAGTATCCTTAAATCAAGTGACACAAGTTGCAGAAAACCTCAAAAAAGCCAACATCAAAAAATACGTTACCGAAACCATTGGAGAACCAACCCTGCGCGACATTCTCAGCGAATTAGAAAAACCAGGCAGAGATCCTCGTGCGGAATTCAAATATGCTACCTTTAAAGAAGGAATCAAAGAAATTAAAGATCTAACCGTCGGAATGCAACTAGAAGGAATCATTACCAACGTTGCTAACTTCGGTGCTTTCGTTGATATTGGAGTTCATCAAGATGGTTTAGTGCATATTTCCCAACTTGCTGATAGATTTGTAGATGATCCGAAAAAAATTGTGAAAGTTGGACAAGTCGTTAAAGTGCAAGTTTTAGAAATCAACGAAAAACTCAAACGCATAAGCTTATCAATGAAAGGAATCAAACAATAATTACCTCTCCCTGACTTGTTATACTCAAAACGGCTAGAAGCTGGACTTTTTTATCATACAAAGAACAAGGTTTAAAGCCTCTCCCCGCACCTCTCCCTATAGGAGAGGGAAAAGGAATAACATTTAATACTGGAGAGGTTTACCAGAGGGGTTTCATATTTGGTTAAACTATGAACCGTTTGCAGTATAGTTAGGTAAATTGTCAGAAGTGGCTAACACCTCCCGTAAGAGGGTGTTTGAAAAGTTATGGTTGATGTATCAAATATTTTTTACCCCTCCCTAACCCTCCCCTTGTAAAGGGCAGGGAACTGGATTTTTATTGTTTCCCCCCTTTCCCCTTGTAAAGGGGGTAGCAATATGATGAAAATTACGGAATACCACTTTTAAAACATCCTCTAAGGGATACAGGATATGCAGGATTAAAGGATGAAAATCAGAGATTTGATCACAAATCACCAAATGTTTACCTGTCCTTTGTATTCTGTTGTTGAATAATCTCGCTAATTTCTGCCAAACTTAAGTTTAAAACTTGTGCGATTTGTTCTCCAGTTAAACCCAATCCTATCAATCCAGGAACTGCGTCTAATTTGGCTTTGCGTTCACCTACTTCTATTCCTTCTTCCTTTCCCTCTTCTTTTGCTTCTTGATAAAATCGGGTTTGTTTTAACTCACTTAATCCAAACATGGCTTCTATTTCCTCCCTATTCATTCTTGGAAACTTGTAAATTAAAATTGTCTCGATGATTTGTAATACTTGTTGCTTGGAAAGTCATTGCATGGGGAACAGAATTTTGTGATTGTAAAGGTAAACTTAGACCTTCTCGCATTTTCTTTCCCATTTGGTTTGCTGCGTCGCGATTGAAGGCTAAAAGTAACATTTCTCCTGGTGCAATACCACAATGTTTCTGTAAAAATATTGCTCGGTTGACTAATGTTGATGTTTTACCACTTCCTGCTCTAGCTATTACTTGTACATGATTTGCAAGAGTACCAATTGCTTCTGCTTGTTGAGGATCAGGAGAGAATTTTAAATCTGGTTTTGTTTTTATCCAATTTTGTATGTACTTCGATTTTTCGGATCGGTACTCTTCCGATGATACGTATTCAGTACAATGAAGTTGATAAAAGTTGTCGGCATTAAGAAAGTTATTTTCAAATTCGTCTTTTATGTTTTGTAGTAGAGATAATTTTTTACCTATCTTGGTTTCTTCCCACCTTACTCCAGGTGTAAGTTTTAGAACTTCATCCCATATTATAGAAGGTACAATCTGATTGAATTTTCGAATAAATTGTTTTTTGCTATATTTAAAAATAAAGCCAGAACCATAATCTACTCTTAGTAAGAATTTAGACGTTCTCAAATATTTTATTTCAATAACTTTTCCTTGTTGGTAAAATGTTACACCTTGTATATCTTTTCTGGAATGTTCATATTCAAGTTTGTTGTCAAAGCGACTAACTTCTCTTCCAACCAGAAGATTCCAGAGGTCATCATGATCACCAATAACCTCTGCAAACTTTTGAACAGTATCAATCTGTGAACTGCTATCCATAAGCGACCCTAAATCAAAATAAGCTCTATTGCTAAAAAATAGCGTTGAATATTACCTGTGACATTTAAAATTAGATTTTTCAGTTAATTAATTTTGTTGTTTCTTGGAAAGATTATATAAAAGTATTATCTCATCAACTATTTCTTCAAGTGTATCCTGATCGGTCGCTGGATCTAACTTGTTTAAAAGTTGTGCAACTTTTTCAAATTATTCTCTTATATCTTCTGGAGTAGATTCTCTGATTCTTGGATTATTTAAATCATCGCCTAAACGCTCTATACTCTTAGACGCAACCATTAATCGTTCATAAAGAGAACCTTCTTCCTTCGTTAAACTATCAAGAGTATTTATTGCTTCTTGCAATGCACCAGACATATACTCACCTATTAAATATACATATCAATCCATGTTACACACTCATTAAGTCTAAGTCAACTTTTTGGCAAAATTTTTCCTGATTGATGGAAGGTGTTTGAAATAAAACAGTTGCACTAGAGAAATACACGATGCAATTTAGTTACAATGGGATAATGTAGAAACACAGTCATCGTCAATCTGACATTTCCACAGAAACAATGATAAAATAGTTTGTGAATAAAGTCTTTGTTTGTGCCTATTCTTAATGCGATTTACAGAGAATATCAATAATTATACTATCAGTTAAAGAATTAATTCAAGAAGCCTTGTCTTTACCCAGTTCTACAAGAGTATTTTTAGTAGAAAAACATTAAGCTGTTGTGTTTTAAATTTGGATAAGGGATGCGAGCAAGATGCTTGCACTACTTAATATTAGATTTTTTGTTATACAATAATTTCTTAGAGAAGTCGGGTATCTTACTGAAAATTTATTATTTAATCTAACCTAAGATAGATCAAGATTATATCTAAGAAAAGATGTGAAATATTAGTCTATCTTTGAAAATAGTAATTAGCACTGATATTGCTGTTACTGAGGTAAAAAATGTTGTCATATTTTTTCATCGCACTCGCTACAGCTTTAAGTTTGCTGATTGTTGATTTAGTTGTTCCTGGTGTAGATATTGCTAATTTCCCCGCAGCTTTAATTGCTGCGGTTGTGATTGGTTTAATTAATAGTGGAATTAAACCAACTATTAATATCTTGTCTTTACCTTTGACATATCTGACATTGGGGGGTTTTTCCCTCATTGTTAACGGAATTTGCTTTTGGTTAGCATCAGTTTTAGTTCCAGGTTTTCAAGTTCAAGGATTAATCGCTTTTATTCTCGGTCCTGTAGTTCTTTCTTTAGCTAATACCTTTCTCAGTAAATACTTCGCAGAAAAAGGTTTTGAATTACAAGATAATCAATAGGTAAACCCAATTTAAAAACTAGGAAATATCCATGAACTTATTACGGATACTTATCGGGTTATTTTTACCCCCCTTGGGAGTTTTTCTCACAGTTGGATTCGGTCCAACTTTGTTAATTAACATTTTGCTGACTTTGCTTGGTTGGCTTCCTGGTAGCATTCATGCAGTTTGGGTAATTGTCAAGCATGAAGAAAATATGAATAGAGAGGAAGGTACTTATTAAGTATGTAACAATAACAAGATCCCCGACTTCTCTAAGAAGTCGGGGATCTAAAGGATAGTTAGTCTTTAAGCACGAATATCTTTATCTTTGAATAAATCAGCCGTTGCTAAAAGTAACTCGCGTAAAGTTTGTTTTAATTGACGTTCTTTCTTTGCTATAACTGCACCTGCGTCTGTCAATTTTTTTTCTAGAGCTGAGTAACTTTCTTTTACTTGTGCTGTGATAGATTCGGCTTTGGGATGGGATTTATCACACCATTGTTTTGCTTCATTTAAATAATCCTGTACCTCTTGATCACTTCCACTATAACGTGCAGATAAATTTGCTCTGACAATTGCTGATTGTGCTTGTAATTGTGCATAGCGTTTCTTTAATAATCCGATTTCTTCACTATCTTTGATAGAATCAATTGCTGAATCAATCGCAATTTTTGTATCTGCTGATTTATCTTGACTCGTTTCGACTATCTTGGTTAAAATTCCTTCAATTTCTGCTTGTAGTTCTTCTTCTTCCCGATCTAATTGAGCTTGTAGCTGCTTAATTTCAGTTTGGGTTTTGACAATATCTGAGTGTTTTTTCAGACTTATAGCTTCCATAGCGCCTTCAATTGAAGCTACAACTCCTTCTCTAAATTCACTACCTTTTTCTTGCAAATTATCAACGACGGTAGAAACAGCATCATTAACTAAATTACGCAATTCATGAGAACCTTCTTGAAATTCAGAACCTACTTGAGAAACAGCAGATTTCACAATTTCCCGAATCCGTTCAGATTTTAATTGTCCTGTTTCTTGAGCTTGGCGTAAATCTAATTGAATTTGTTCTTTAACGTTTTTATTCATGGTCATATTAAATGCAAATCTCATACAACACTTACATTCAGTATGGTGAAATATTTTTACTATTAACACCCTCTAAAGATATAAAATCATATCTATCTCCAGGTAGTTTAAAGTACATTAATCACAATATCCCTGAATTTTTGATTTTTTTAGTTAAATGTTGCCAATTTATGAAATAATCAATATTGATCAATAACTAGATTCTAATTATGTGGCGGGTAAATATCACTTGTGATGGTGAAGCTTGGAAAGTGTACGGTGTTGAATTTAAGAAAATGGTAGTAAATTACCAAGCTGAATTGATTGGTTCTAAAAAAATGCCAGATGGAAAACGCATCATGTCTTATAAAATTGAAGATGTTAGCGAAGCAGAATCTTTTCAAGAAGAATGTACAAAATTTGTCGGCTTCATCTCTGATTTTGAAGCTTTATGAAAAAAGTAATAATATTGATATTATGCACATTTTGTTTGTGGACTATCAATTTTACCTTACCTGCTAATGCTTTAGATACAGGAAATGGTGCGGAAATTTTTAGTTTCCACTGTGCTGGTTGTCATATTCATGGAGAAAATATCATTAGACGCGGTAAAAACTTAAAAAAGAATGCACTTAAAAAATATGGTATGGATTCTTTAGAAGCGATTACAGCCATTGTCACTAATGGTAAGAATAATATGTCAGCTTATAAAAAAAGATTGACGACTGAGGAAATTCAACAAGTTGCAGCTTATGTTTTGGAACAAGCAGAAAAAGACTGGAAATAACAAGATAAAAAATATGATGTTACCTCAAGAAAGCTATTTACAATTTACCCCCGACTTGAAAATTTGCCGAATTTTAAATGGAATGTGGCAAGTTTCGGGAGGACATGGACGCATTAACCCCATAACTGCTATTGAGTCCATGTTTCAATATGTAGATGCTGGTTTTACAACCTGGGATTTAGCAGATCATTATGGACCAGCAGAAGATTTTATTGGTGAATTTCGTCGTCAATTAATTGCGACTCGTGGAGAAGAAGCTGTAAATAATATTCAAGCTTTTACAAAATGGGTTCCTCGTGCGGGGAAGATGACAAAAAAACTGGTCGAGGACAATATTGATATTTCTTTGAGAAGAATGGATGTTAAATCATTAGATTTAATGCAGTTCCATTGGTGGGAATATGGAGACTCTAATTATTTAGATGCTCTCAAATATATGGCAGAATTGCAAGATGAGGGTAAGATCAAACATTTAGCTTTAACTAATTTTGATACGGAACATTTGCAAATTATCACCGAAGCAGGAATCAGGATTGTTTCTAATCAAGTCCAGTTTTCCTTAGTTGACAGAAGACCACAAGTAAATATGGTTAAATTCTGTCAAGATCATAATATCAAAATATTTGCCTATGGTAGTGTTTGCGGTGGTTTATTATCAGAAAAATATTTGAGTAACCCAGAACCAAAAAGCTCAGAAATCAACACCACTAGCTTGAGAAAATACAAACAAATGATTGCTAATTGGGGTGGTTGGAGATTATTTCAAGAGTTACTATATACTCTGAAACAAATCGCTGATAAACATCAAGTTAGTATTGCTAATGTGGCTGTAAATTACATTTTAAATCAGCCAGCAGTCGGGGGTGTAATTGTCGGTGCTAGATTAGGAATTGTGGAACATTTGTCAGATAATGCTAAGGTGTTTGGTTTTAATTTAGATGCTGAGGATATAGGGAAAATAGATGCAGTTTCTCAACAGTCACGGGATTTGTATCAGTTAATTGGTGATTGTGGGGATGAATATAGGAGGTAGTTTTAGGGTGGGTTAATTACAGCTTAACCCACCATTTTTACAATGATTTTTATTGAAGTTTCGCGCAAAGACGCAAAGAAGCAAAGACGCAAAGGAAGAAATAGTTAAGGAAATGTAGGTTGGGTTGAGCGACAGCGAAACCCAACATTACCAAGGATTTCGTTGGGTTTCGTTTCGAGGCCTAACCGAGCAGTATTGGATCGGTATTGTACTATATCATTGGGGTCAATTTTAGCGATCGCCTAACCTAAATTTTTCTGAATTTTCATGAATTTTATCTGATAATAAAACTAGCCTCTTTAAGCAAAATCTATGGAAACCCTCACCTTAAACATACCTCCCGCAGTAAATTTAACAGATGAGCAGTTTTATCAACTTTGCATTGCTAACGAACCTTGGCAATTAGAACTTACCCAAACCGGAGAATTAATTATTATGCCCCCCACAGGTGGAGAAAGCGGAATTAGGAACTCAGATATAACTACAGATTTAAGTATTTGGAATCGTCAAACTAAATTAGGTAAAGTATTTGATTCTTCTACAGAGTTTAAATTACCTAGTGGTGCTTATCGCTGTCCTGATGCAGCTTGGGTAAAACTAGCACGTTGGGAGGCTTTAAGTAAAGAAGAAAAAAGACGGTTTCCCCCCCTTTGTCCTGATTTTGTGATTGAATTGCGCTCGGAAACTGATAGTTTAGAAAAATTACGCACTAAAATGCGAGAATATCAAAATAATGGGGCGCTTTTAGGTTGGTTAATTGATCCGCAAACACCCTCAGTAGAAATTTATTGTTACGGAAAAGATGTAGAAGTTTTAAACTTTGATTTTGACAACCCACCAAAACTTTCTGGTGAAGATATTTTACCTGGCTTTATACTCGATTTACAGATAATTTTAAATCCATAGACTTGTTCTTATCTCTGTGTTCTCTGTGTCTGAAGTGGTTCGTTATAAAAAATATGATTTCTCAAACAAGTATTCCCACTGGCTACCTTCGCAAAGTTCATCATATCGCCTTTAACGTCCAAAATATGGCAGCCTCTCGCCATTTTTACGGTCAGATTTTAGGCTTACACGAACTCACAGGGGATGAAGTACCTGCCACATTAATAGAACTTGTCAATGCTGGTAAAGTCGCTAATTTCATCACTCCCGACGGCACAATTATCGACTTATTTGGAGAACCAGAATTATTACCACCAAATCCAGATCCCAGTAAGTTCTTTACCAGAGCATATCATTTAGCCTTTGATATTGATCCAGAATTATTTGACCAAGCATTAGCAGTAATTACAGAAAATAATTTAGTTATTGCTTATGGACCCGTTACCCGTCCTACTGGTAGAGGAGTGTACTTTTATGACCCCGATGGGTTTATGATTGAAATTCGTTGTGATCCTGATTAAATCCAAAAATGGAAAAAATTTTAAAAGTCATTGCAGACGTAATTGCTAATCCACCAATTCCCCACGAACCCCAGAAACAATCTTTAAAAAATTGGGCAATGTATTGCTTACGGGATAGGGGTTTTATAGTTGTTTTTGCCCAAAATGCTGATTTTGCTGTGCAGTTTAAAAATGGCGACAAGTTCTATTTTAAAGTTACCAAT
The DNA here is from genome assembly GCF_009711925.1 of Dolichospermum sp. UHCC 0352. Taxonomy (NCBI): domain Bacteria; kingdom Bacillati; phylum Cyanobacteriota; class Cyanophyceae; order Nostocales; family Aphanizomenonaceae; genus Dolichospermum; species Dolichospermum sp. UHCC 0352. The sequence goes on from NZ_VIKY01000217.1 coordinate 32,678, forward strand.
CAAGCTGATAATTTAGCCAATGATATCAATTGGATAGTTTGGGATAATGTGAATAAAACCACCAATTTGATTCCTCAAGCCTAGAGTTTTCGTTAATAACCGCAGGAATGAATTAATCTGCGGTTTTTTACATAGGATATCACTACAAATACAAAGATTAAATTATCAAAGGTTTTAATTGACGTTCGCACCATTTACCCTCAACTAACTCTGTAACTAAAGGTGTGATCATAAACTTAGCCGGAAAACCCTCCAACACATCCACCCGCACACAAGAATAAGGTTTTTTACTCTCAAAACCGCTACCACTCCGTCCCACATACAACAGCGAATCTGCAACTTTGCGAATGGAAAGATCATTATTGCTGGTAAAGGTTTCCATTAATTCTCCCCCTTCTTGGCGTTGACGACGAGGACCGCGACCACTACCACCAGAAATAATATAATTAGTATGAGAATCTGCGTGTCCTGTATTAACTGTCCGTAAATGTTCTAAACAATGGGCGTGTCCGCTAAATACTATATCTACTACTGGACGTTCCTGGGTAACTTTACCTAAACTTTTCGCCACCTCATCGAAAACCTCCCGTAAACGATGACGGATAGCTAAAGTCTGTCCTTGATTCCATTTACTTCCTTCTGTAACATAAGGTGGATGGTGTAAAAATATTACCCGCCCCCTGACTGCGGAATTATGCCAAGATGCAATTAATCTATCTCTTAACCACGCCAATTGTTCAAAATCAACATTAGTATTGGTGTGAGATGCCAATTGCTTTTCAATATCAATTTTCACTTCATTTATTTGGTCTAATTTAGCACCAAGTTCCGCCAATAATTCCGCTTGATCAGGTTTTTCGGGATTCAGCTTGTCAAACTCCGTCAACATCCGTAGTTCTTCTTGATCAATTTCCTGACGACGGGTTTCTAGTTCCCGACGAAAATTATCCCCAGCTTGGTTATGAGGTAAAGGATCTGGAGTATTGAAAGTATTAGAATCTAAGGCAAAAAAGTCAATCCCACCGTAACAAAAATTATAATAGCGATTAGGTAAACGCGTAAAACTTCCCGGTTGATAACGCAAACACCGACCCGTATCAGTTTTAGCGGTGTAATGCTGTTTTAAATGCTGTTCTAACTCCGCTGGAGAAACTTCCGCCAAATAATCTAAAAATGCTCTAGCATAAGCATCACCTTGATTAGATCCATGCCAACCAATTTCAATATCTTTATAACGAAACATTCGCCGCAAAGGCAAAGTTGGACCAGTTAACAACCGATACAATAAAGGCACATCATAGTAATCATGATTCCCCAATACTAGTAAAATTGGCAACTTAAATACCATTTGATCATAAGTGATATCTTGGGGTTGATTACCGCCCACCAAAAATTCCCGATAAGGTTCAATAAAATTGGCTGGGTAATATTCACGAGAACCCACCATATAAATCACATCACCAGTGTGCAGCACAAACCGGCAATCATCACCATGATTTAACATCATTTTGGCAACTTCCCGTTGGGGATGGTGTCCAGAATGGGATTTAGTCCCAGTATCACCCATCACCATAAACGAAAACTCTGGACTGTCTGAGTTGCCATCATCTATCACTATACAGGTTTGGTCAATGCCCTGCTGTAGAATACTCGAATGCTGCCACCGCACCCGTTGTTTCATCTTTTGAATTTTGACCGCAATTGGTGGTTCAGAAATCAATCTCATAGGAAATATTAATCAGTATTTTGTCAGAAATGGCTATAGCTTGCGTGACGACGTAGGAGTCATACGCCACGCTACGCTATCAAGATGTCCAGGATTTAAGGTTAAATTAGTTAGGACTTATTTACGGTACAAGAATAACGAACCACAGAGGCACAGAGGTCACGGAGAAATGAGGGTTTGAGAGATATTTTGCGTGAGTCCTGTTAGTCCGCGTAGGCGGACTTTGTTTGTGTAGCTGCGATTTTTAATCGCCTAATATTGGTAAACTAGCGAAAACCTGTTCCACCAATATCTGAGTTTTATTTTCTAAATATTGCCAATCCACATCGCCATATTCATCAATTAAGCTAGTATCAATATCAACCGCTGTATTCTCTGGACTATAATTCAGAAAACATACTTGATAACACAAATCCCATAAATCTATATTGACTTGTTCCCCGTGACGTTGTAAAAGCAAGTTATATCCCGGATGGGGCATAGGCAAACTAGCCAGAGTTTTTCTAATTTCTTCTACTTGTATTGGTGTTGCGGTTTCCATTTCTTGCACCAACTGAGTTACCAAGGCTTTAGTTTCATCAGTAGTGTTAGCAGGCCAAGTCAACACATCCTGGTAAGTCCCTTTCCAGTCAGATATATCCAACTGCTTGCGAAGATTATCAATCACGCGAATAAAAGCAGGTTGCATCAAGATTTCAGCTTGTTGCCATGAGGTAGAATTAGTTATCTTAGGTGGCATAGCTAGTAAATATGGATACTGATAGTAAAATTAACAATTTGGTTCGATGAAAAAACTATACTTTTAATTTAAATCTTTTCTCAAGATACCTGATTTCAGAAAGAGAAATTTGGAGATATTTACTACTAGCAGGAAAATTTAAGCTGTAAAGCTGGGGAGGGAAATTATGATAGGCAAATTACTAGATCATCGCTACCAAGTCATTCGCGTCTTGGCGACAGGGGGATTTGGTCAAACCTATATTGCCCAAGATACCAGACGGCCAGGCAACCCCATCTGCGTGGTTAAACACCTGAAACCGGCTAATTCTGACCCTAACATCTTTGTTACTGCTAAACGCCTGTTTAATAGCGAAGCAGAAACTTTAGAAAAATTGAGCAACAATGACCAAATACCCAGGCTTTTAGCTTATTTTGACGAAAATCAAGAATTCTTTTTAGTCCAAGAATTTATTGACGGCCACACTCTAAGTGAAGAACTCATTCCCGGACAGCCTTGGAGTGAAGTCCAAGTTATGCAAATGCTGTTGGAAATTTTGAGTATTTTAGAGTTTGTTCACCAAGAAGGTGTGATTCACCGCGATATTAAGCCAGATAATATTATTCGCCGTGAGGCTGATTGTAAATTAGTTTTAGTAGACTTTGGCGCAGTTAAACAACTACGCTCCCCTTTGGTTCTGGTGGGCGGACAACAAACGGCTACGGTAGCTATTGGCACGCCTGGCTATATGCCTACAGAACAGGGACAAGGTAAGCCTAGACCTAATAGCGATATTTACGCTTTGGGGATTATTGCTATTCAAGCATTAACGGGAGTCCCAGTTAGTCAATTACAAGAAGATCCAGATACAGGGGAAATTAACTGGCAGCATTTAATTCCTGTTAATCCTGAGTTAGTCGCAATTTTAACGAAGATGGTGCGTTATCATTTCAAAGAACGCTATCAAACAGCAACGGAAGCCTTACAAGCTTGTCGAGACTTGGTGAATATCACCCCAGAATTATCCCAACCGTCCCTATCTCCTCAAATTATTTATCAATCTCCACCACCCCTAGCTTCCAGATTTATACAGAAAACAATGGCGGTTTCTCCCGCTAATCGTGTTCCTTCTCAACCTGCCCCTCAACAACAATATATTCCTCAAGAATCTAATAAACCTGATCCTTTACCTTTATTAATTGGCATATTATTAGTAGGTGGTGTAGCGGCTTTATTTACAAATATATATCCCAATTTACAGAATTTAACTGGTAATTGGACAGGAGAAAAGACCAAATTAATAAATAATTGTCTGGCTGTAGTTGCGGCTAATTCTAATATTCGTTCTGAACCTAGTGCGATTAATTCTGATAATATTTTGAAGACCTTGGGTGCAGCTAGTAAATTTGAGGTGACGGGTAAGCGCACAAATCGCGGCTGGGTAGAAATTAAACTTTCATCTGGTCGCTTGGCTTGGGCGCATTCTGATATTATTTCTAATAATGAAACATGGATTTCTTGCCGACGTGACAAAGGTTTAGCTATTCAAATTGTAGATGATAGTTCTTTAATTGCATCCCTTCCTGTTCCTCAAGTTTCACAAAAACCTGCTGTGGAAACTTCTGCACCCAAACCAACTCCGGCTGCTACTGAAGATAAATCTAAAACGGTGGCAAAAGCTAGAGAAAAATTTGAATCAGGAGATTTACAAGGAGCAATTTCTTTGCTAAAATCAACTTCGGGAAATGCTATTTCTGGAATTAAAGAAACGGTGGATACTGTTAATCAATGGCAGAATGATTGGGCAAAAGCTGAGGCTTTAGCTAAGGATATTAATAAGGCTATTGATAATGGTAAATGGGATGAAGTTTTAGCTTATCGAGATCATCCTGAAAAGCTCCCGAATATTAAATATTGGCGTGATAAGTTAGAACCAATGTTTAAACAAGCTGCTGAAAATGCCGCTAAACAAGTATTACCCCAGGAAAATAAACCAACTCCCACAGCAACACCAAAAAGTGGGGTTTAAATATGCCGTTTTCCATAGTGGTCTTTATTATTATGTAGGTTGGGTTGAGGAACGAAACCCAACATTTTATTTTCATTTTTGTATTGGGGTTTGTTGGGTTATGGCTTCGCCACGCTCCGCGAACACTTTCTTCTACCCAACCTACAAATACAAGCTACAATTTTATGGCATGATGTCATCTAATTTAAGTTTTAAATCTGGAAATAGAGGAGAAATTATCCTATCTCCTAAACGATATTTTTCTTGTTGATAGACTCCATTAATTAATTGACAAATTGTTAATGTCGGTTGTTTAGGATTACCAATAAATTGGATTCCACCTAATGCCCGAAAGTCTACAATCCAATATTCTGGTATTTCTAAAAAAGCATATTCTTCTATTTTTCTGGCATAATCATCTTGCCAATTTGTACTGACAACTTCAGCAACTAATTTAATGGTATTTCCATGACAAATTATTGGTTCTTTTTGCCAAAGTGGTTCTTGATTAAGTTTTGCTTTATCTAAGACAATTACATCTGGACGGAGTGCTGTAGCTGACCCAGCGAAGGGTTTAATTAAGCAATTTTTGGGAATCAACCAGTTTAATTTATTATGAATAATCTCTGTATAAATTCTCCCGGCAATATTTCCAGCAACTTCTTCATGGGGTCCTGTTGGTTCCATATCTCTGAGTTCTCCGTCAATTAGTTCATAGCGGGTATTGTCCCCATATTCAATTAAAAATTGCTCAAAGGTGAGTGGTTTTACTGGGGTATAGGTCATAATTTTAGATTGTCTTGTGATGTTGGGTTTATTCTAACTAACTTTTGACTCTTCTTCTTGTGATTCATCTCTAATATTAAAGTAGTGAAAAAGATTTGCAACAGTTAAATCTGATGCTAGTTGTAAATTAGATGTAACTAATGTTCTATATCCAGAATTTGCTGCTTGTTGACTCACATAATTTTCATATTCCCGGCGTAATTCAGGCGCAAACATAAATAATAATTGATCACGTAATGAATAAAAGTGAGATTTTTCGGCTATATTTTCATAGCTGATTTGTTCTGGTGGTATTTCTGGATTAGTTATAGTTTGGGGAGTTTCTGAATTATGAAAATCAGCACTATTTAAAAGTTTTAATTCTGCTGGAGGTAGAGATTTTACCCAATCTACATGATTTTGCCATGATTCGATGATTACTAAATCATGATTATGAATGCGGGTAAGTTCAGGAAAGAGAAAATCTAGTTCGTCGTGAGATTCACATTGATTAATCTCAAATTTGCCAGCAATTTTACTCAAATTCTATGTTACACTGTATAAATTCCCATGTAAAGCGGGTAGGCTACAAAAAAGCATCTAACTGAAAAATTACTACAGTGAGGCAAACTAATGAGCAAGAGAAAGTTGAAAAGATTATTAGCTGTAAGTGCAGTTTCTTTCTCTTGCTTATGGTTGTCTGTAGTACCGACGAATAAAGCATTGGCGCAAACCAGCAGAGAAGCAGAAATATCTACCTATATCCAACAGTTAAGGTTCAATGATGGAAATATTCGTTACTATGCTGCTGGTGAACTTAAAAAAATAGGAGCAGAAGCTATACCTGCACTGATTGTAGCTTTAAAAGACAACAATTCAACCCTTCGTATTGGTGCTGCTTATGCTTTAGGGAATATAGGAGCAGAAGCAAAAACGGCTGTTCCTGCTTTAATTGAAGCTTTAAAGGATAATGATAGCACGGTTCGCTCCGGCGCTGCTAAAGCTTTAGGGAATATAGGAGTGGAAGCGAAAACTGCTATCCCTGCTTTAATCACAGCTTTGAGAGACAATGATGCCTGGGTTCGCAGAGGTGCTGCTAAAGCATTGGGAAGCATAGGACCAGAAGCAAAAACTGCTGTTCCTACTTTGATAGGAGCTTTGAAGGATAATTATAGCACGGTTCGCTCCGGCGCTGCTGAAGCTTTGGGAAGGATGGGAGTAGAAGCGAAAACGGCTGTTCCTGCATTAATAGGAGCTTTGAAAGATAATGATAAAGACGTTCGCTCAACTGCTGCTGCTGCCTTGCTGGCGATAGGAGGGGAAGCCAAAGTTGTTGTTCCTACATTAATAGAAGCTTTGAAAGATAACGATGTCTGGATTCGCTTTCAAGCTGCTGATGCCTTGGGGAAGATAGGAGCAGAAGCGAAAACGGCTGTTCCTACATTAATAGAAGCTTTGAAAGACAACAATGCAGGATTTCGCATCAAAGTTCTTGATGCTCTAAGGAACATAAAAGGGGAAATTCAAGTTAATGTTGTTCCTGCTTTGATAGAAGCTTTGAAGAACAATGATAAATACGTTCGTATCTACGCTCTTGCTGCTCTGGGTGATATCAAAGGGGACGTTAAACCTATTGTTCCTGTCTTAATTAAAGCTTTGAAGGATAATGATAAAGACGTTCGTCGTGTTGCTGCTGATGTTCTGGGTACAATAAAAAAGGAAGCCAAAGTTGTTGTTCCTGCCTTAATTGAAGCATTGAAAGATAATGATAAAGACGTTCGCTCAACTGCTGCTGCGGCATTAGGGAAAATGAGAGGAGAAGGCAAAGCTGCCTTCCCCGCCTTAATAGAAGCGTTGAAAGATAATGATCCATCTGTTAGCTCCAACACTATTTATGCCCTAGTGAGTATCAAAAAGGAAGTTAATGCTGTTCCTGCCTTAATTGAAGCTTTGAATAACAAGAATAAAGAGGTTCGTCGTAATGCTGTTCATGTCCTGACGATTATTGGAATTGAAGGAGAATCCAAAGTCATTGTTCCCGCCTTGATAGAAGCGTTGAAAGATAATGATAAAGACGTTCGCTCAACTGCTGCTGCTGCATTAGGGCAAATGAGAGGGAAAGCGAAAGCGGCTGTTCCTAGCTTGATAGAAGCATTGCAGGACAACGATGCAGAAGTTCGCAAATGGGCTGCTATTGCCCTATCGGCAATAGGAGAGAAAGCAAAAGCGGCTGTTCCTATCTTAATAGAAGCATTAAAGGACAAATATGAAAATATTCGCTCCGACGCTGCTGGTGCTTTGGGAAGTATAGGAGAGGAAGCAAAAGCGGCCGTTCCTGCATTAATAGGAGCTTTGAAAGATAACCATGCCTGGGTTCGCTCCGACGCTGCTGAAGCCTTGGGAAAGATAGGAGCAGAAGCGAAAACGGCTGTTCCTGCATTAATAGGAGCTTTGAAAGATAATGATAGCAAGGTTCGCTTCAATGCTGCCGCTGCCCTGGTGAATATGGGAGGGGAAATAAAAGGGCTTATTCCTCCTTTGATAGAACCATTCAAGGATCAGGATAAATACACTGAATACGCTCGTAAAGAGGCTGCTGCTGCTCTGAAGGTAATAGGTGAAAACTATGAAAACAAATCTGCCACCATGCCTATTGCAGATTTAGATCAAGTCATATCAGATTTAGAAAAAGCTCTCCCAGCTTTAAAAGGTACTCAGGATAAAAAATTAAAATTAGATTCTCAAATAGCCTCTATAAATCGCTCTCTTAATAATCTGAAAAAAACCAGAGAATCACGCTTACTAGATAAAATATTAGCATGGCTGGCAAAAAATCCTTTAGCAACAGGAGGATTAATTTGCATTATCTTCTTCCCATTTCTCTGGGTTAAATTATCGCAAGTTCGGCGAAAACCAACTGCTTAATTATCAATTATAGGAGTTACGCATTGACAGGAAACTTTAAATATGTATAGTCCTAAAACCCATATTTCTCGTAGGGGTTTAGCATTGCTAAACCCCTACAATATCGTTCTTTTTAGGATCAATACCAATTTCCGTACTCCATAGGTTCTAATTTGTTGTTTCCAACCAATATTTAATACTTGATAATGATGACGTTGCGTATCAAAAAGCAATTGAATTTCTGTACCATTTGCAATATCATTGGTAGAATGATTGCTTAAAATATCTTGAATAATTTGCGAGTAATTTATTCTTTCCATAAAACATCTCCTGGGTTAAAGAATCAAAAATTAAAACCTATTGATCTCTTTTCCCTAGATAGTTTCTTGATGTTTCTTAATATTGGCTAGTATTTCATCCATTGTTACATTATCCAACCATTGATGACGTTCTTCTGTATAGTCTCCACTACCATTATCAAATTGACGAATAAATCTGATAGCGTCAACATATCCTAAAGCATCTACAAGAGCTTTAAATCCTTTTCTATATAGTTCAATTGGGGTCATTTTCTCCTCCTTGTACAATATTATTAGTAGCTTCTGCCAACCAGATCATTGGATTAGCAACTATTATATTTATATTATCCTTATAGCTTAATGATTTTGACAATAGACGACTATCAGTGGTCAAGAAAATATCAGCGTTATTTTCAGCACAAGCCAGATGAAAAGCATCAAAATTTTTAATATTAAAGGTTGTTAATTCTATCGCTCGTCGAGTAATTTCTTCTGTGACTAAAATCTTATCATGAGCTATTGTTAAGACTTTTTGTACTTGTTCTCTTCTGCTTATATCTGGAGTTCTGGCGATTTCTAATTCTAAAGCTGTGCTACTGACTAATTGCCATTTTCCAGATAGACAATGATTGATAATTTCTAAAATTGCTTCAGTTTCTAGCCTAATTCGCCATTGAGTTTGGTCGTCAAAAGGACGATTAAGACAACAAACATCTAAATATATTCTATATTGTTTATTCATATTTTTAGAACATTGTTTTACAAAAATTATCATTAATTATTAGTATCTATAACTAGCTTCATGAAATTAGCTCAAAAATTTCCTCATCTGTGTAAACTGTTTCATTCTTTTGCATCAAGTCAGAACGCAATGCGCGGAATTTGTGGGTAAAGATGTAGTCCTCAATAGCTTTACCGACTAAACTATCAGCAGATATACCTTCAGTTTGGGTAATTTCTAAAAGTGCTGCTTTAAGTTCTGGAGTAATGGCAATGGTTAGGGTATCTTGCATATTTTATCAGCGAGCTACATAGTTGATTATACAATAGATTGAGCTACCATATCTATTTTGCACAAATAAAATCAAACATTTACTTCTTTAACCAACATGAAAACATCCACCGACAGACAACGCACCCTAGAAATGGCTTGTATTTCTCAACTCGCTTACGTCGCCTATAAACAAGGAAATGATATAGTTAGCGATATCCTGAAAACAGGTTCTCCATCATTTTTCCCACCATATCAAACCATAGAATTTATCTCAGCACCACGTCCTTTAAGTGATACGGATGAATTAGTTTGTTGTGGTTTACTCCTATCCACAGAAAATGATATTGTCATTGCTATTAGAGGTACAGAAAGATTAGATGATTACTTCTTTAACTTACTAGCATTCCCCAATTCAGAAGCAATTCACTCCGGTTTTAATCTTTATGTTAAAAGTTTTTGGCAACAATTACAAGACTTTATCCAAAGACAAGAAAACGCCAATAAAAATATTTTCGTAACCGGACATAGTTTAGGCGGTGCTGCGGCTACATTAATTACTAAACGAATTAGTGAAACTGAATTAAAACCTATTGCACCTTATACATTAGAAACCTATACATTTGGCGCACCACCAGTTAGTACAATCGAATTAATTTTGGATACTCCCATCTATAGATTTAGAAATATCGGTGATTTCATTCCTGATTTACCGAAAATCATCACTGTTTTATTAAATAAAATCCCAGGAATCAAACAAGTAATTATTAATTGGAAACCAGAACTATTAAAAACACTGGCTGATTATTCTCATATAGGTAATGAATATTGTCTTAATAAAAAGTATGAAATCATTGAACAAACCGAAACTAACTTACCTAATCTTCAATTGATATTGCAAATTTCCAGTTTACTAGCTACACAATTAAAATCACCGTCTCAAGCAGATATTAATAAATTTCGCTTGTTAATAAATACCTTGATTCAAACCTCATTGGAAGAACATCGTGCCATTAAATATGTAGAAAGAATTAGTTTTGGTAAACTTCCACCTTATATTTCTAGTTTGCATGATGATGAAGATTAAAATAGAGATGATGAAAGATGAGAAAATCCATAACAGAAATTTCACCTGTACAAATAGATGTTAATATGAAAGTAAGAATAGTGATTCAGCGACTAGAAGCTGATGGTTGGTATTTAGCAAGAACTAGAGGAAGTCATCGTCAGTTTCAACATCCTCATAAACTTGGTACAGTTACAGTTTCCGGTAAACCTAATATTGACGTACCCATTGGTACACTAAAAAGTATTTGGAGACAAGCTCAATTGGAGGACGAATAATGCGTTATACAGTAGTAATTGAAAAAGGAAATACCAGTTATGGTGCTTATGTTCCCGACTTACCCGGTTGTATAGCCGTGGCTGAAACATTAGCAGAAGTTCAACAAATGATTGTAGAATCCATAGAATTTCATATAGAAGGTTTAATAGAGTTAGGTTTACCAATTCCTCAACCTACAAGTATCGCTCAGGAAGTTGAAGTTTTAATTTAAGTAGTAATATAGATATGAATAAATACGGAAATTGGCAACCTGTCCCTAAGAATGGTGGTAAAAAATGGAAACAATGAAATTGCTGGCGCATATCGGTACAGATGGTATATTGCAAATTCAAACCCATACAGATTTTAAAGATAAATCTGTAGAAGTATTGGTAGTTGTCCAACCATTAGATAATACAGAAACTACCACAATTAAACATAGAAAAGCAATTGAATTTCTGTACCATTAGCTATATCATTGGTAGCTTCTGCTAACCAGATCATTGGATTAGCAACTATTATATTTATAACAGATAGCTTATCTGATTTGCTTCTTAACCCGCCTGTAACTGAAGTTACAGGCTAATAGCTAAAGGTTACTAAAGTAAACTCAAAAAGTTAAAAATTTTTTGGTTATTTAGTCATCTTTAGATGACTTTTGCTATGAGACTGGGAATTCATTCCCAGTTGGAATATCGGTTTTACGTTAAATTGACAGTAATGGGTATCTATAACTATAACTAGTGGTCTATCAAATTTCTATTTATGGATGAGGTTTACAGTTAATAGCCTCTCTATTTTCCCTCAATCTCACAATTTTTAGATTGACAGACCACTAGCTTCATGAAATTATCTCAAGCAGATGTTAATAAATTTCGGTTGTTAATAAATACTTTAATTCAAACCTCATTAGAGGAACATCGCGCCATTAAATATGTAGAAAGAATTAATTTTGGTAAACTTCCAGCTTATATTTCTAATTTGCATGATGCAGAAAAAGATAATGTATGAATTGATGCAGTTAATTAGCAAATTACTTTACCTTCCACTCTCTACACAGAAAAAACAATTTCCAGTAAACTAATTTATGCAGTATTAACAAACCAAAAGTGGAAGCACAACCAAGAGAAGTACAAAACTATATCACACCAGATGGAAAAAACCTATTTGCAGAATGGCTTGATGATCTCAAAGATATGCAAGCTATAGTTAAAATAGAAAAAAGACTCGAACGAGTTAGGTTAGGTAATTTAGGAAACTACCGCACAGTTGGAGAAGGAGTCTGTGAACTAAAAATTGACTATGGACCAGGCTACCGGATCTATTTTGGACAAATTGGGTCAAAAATAGTAATAATTCTTTGTGGTGGAGATAAAAGTACCCAAGAACAAGATATATTAACAGCTAAACAATACTGGAGAGATTATGACAACAGAAGTAAAAATACCACTAACTAGCAGTTACCATGATTATCTCATTTCCTCTCTTCAAAATGAAGAACACGCTACAGCTTATCTAGCAGTTTTTTTAGAATTAGATGAAGAAGGACGTGAACCAGAATTACTTAGGGCTGGTTTAAAAGATATTATTGAGGCGAGAATATTGGCTAATAATCTCTCAGAAATAGCCAAAGAACGTTATGAAAAACTTGATCAATTATTATCAGAAAATGCCGGAAATGAAATTTACACCTTAATTGAATTTTTAGATGCTTTGGGTTATCGTATTGCTTTAGTACCTAAAGAATAAATCTGTTATAAAATAGTAAAAAACCATAATTAACATTATGAACACCTCACAACTGCGTCAAGAAATAAACTACAACTTAGAAAAGCTATCTCCAGATAATTTAAAAATAGTTGCCGAATTTTTAGCTTATCTAGCAGATAAAGAAAGCGAATTAGCTACCCAAGAACTACTTGATATTCCTGGTTTTATCGCATCTTTTGAAAGAGGTAAACAAGATATAGCTCAAGGTCGAAGATTTTAATGCAGTTTGTTTTACCCTCAGAAATACCAAAAAGTGGAGTTTAATACTTAACCCCACTAATTGCATTCTGATTTTTGGTTTTTTGCCGTCTCAATGTCCCAACTATTCAGCCCAACAACTTATTGCATTTCGTCGTATTCTGCCGTTTCTACCCTTCTAGATTCCATCCGCGAGGAAGGTAAAAACTCAGCCCGACGGACAGGATTTAAAGATGGTGCTTGTCCATTGTAGGGATGAATCACCTGGACGGTCCGAGTACCCCGCTGTTTTGGTGCAAACAAAGAAAGAACACCAGCCACCACAACACCCCCACCAATGGTCAATGTCGCACCACCCACAGCCCAAAGCATGGGTGAAGACCACCAATTATTTTGTTCAGGTTGTTGTAATGATGTCGCCATTTTTTGTTGATTAGCTTGTTGTGCTAATTGCCACTCCCGTTGAGTAAAGCTTTGAGCTTGTACCTGGAATTGTTGGTTTTGTAACTTGAGTTGTTCATTGTCAGCTTTCAACTTCTCTAGCTGCATATTCATTTTCAGCTTTTCCATTTCTAGACGCTGATCAGAATTAGGAGCAGTTGGGGGTTGAGTAGTTGTGGGTTGATTAAAATAGGCAGGTTGCCCGTAATTGGGAGGATACTGCATTACCTGGGGAGCCATAACTGTCCCTGGCATTTGGGGGCTAACACCAAAATTCGATGGGATTGGGGTATTTGTTCCTTTCAGCAAGACTAAAGCCGCTAACCCAGCCACCGCGACTCCGCCAATAAATGCCATACTTTCGCTCATTGCTGTTACCCCTCAAATACTACAGAACAGTAACTCAGTTGTGACTGACACACTCTCACACGCATAATTTTTTGCCTACTTTGATAGTATATTTAAGTTAAGGGTCAAGATAAACCAGTGTATTAGTTAGTTTTTTTGTCTATCCTAAGATATGCTGTTATTATTTAAGACGATCATAGTCAAATTGTCCACTAAAAAATAACAAAAAAATACACTGTTTGGCAATTTCTCCCTTGGGTTTAAGAGGGATTTTTGATAGCTATCTTGAGACTTTGGCAAAATTGAGCGATCGCATCTAATCCCTGCTCTGGTGTACCTTCTGCCAGTCGTTTCACAATGGCACTACCCACAATTGCTGCATCTGCGCCCCATGCTTTCACTTGTCGCGCCTGTTCAGGATCAGAAATCCCAAACCCGACACCGATGGGTTTATCTGTAACATTGCGAATTTGTTGGAGTAAATCACCAACTCGCGTTTGCATTTGGGTTCGTATTCCCGTGACACCAGTAACACTGACCAAATAAATAAATCCCTGGGAAGCGCGAGCGATCGCTTCTATTCTTTCAGGAGAACTCGTAGGAGCTACCAATAAGGTTAAATCTATTCCCATCTCCGCCGCTGGTTTAATGAGTCCTGCTGACTCTTCCAAAGGCAAATCAGGCACAACTAAACCTGCTACCCCAGCATCTTTAATTTGCCCCAAGAACTTATCAACACCTCGATATAAAATCGGATTGTAATAGGTAAATAAAATAATTGGCGATCGCAAACTCGGACTAATCCCCTTGAGCATCTCTAACACCTGCTCTAAAGTGGTCCCCCGTGCCAAAGCGCGAGTAGCCGCAGCCTGAATCACCGGACCATCAGCCAAAGGATCAGAATAGGGGACACCCAACTCAATAATATCAGCCCCAGAATTATCGAGAACCTGCAAAGCCTTAGCAGTAGTTTCTAAATCTGGATCACCAGCCGTAATAAAGGGAATCAACGCGCACTCTTGATTCCGTCTCAAATTTTCAAAGCAACGAGAAATAGCAGTCATTTCACCTAGTCAGTAGTTAGTGGTCAGTGGTCATTTGTCAACAAACCACTGAACAATAATAACCCTAAACCTGAGATTCTTTTTCCTCTTCAATCTTCGCTTGCAGTTTAGCTAATTCTTCCGGAGAAAGTTCATCCAGACGCTTTTGCAAAAAAGCCGTTTCATAAGCTTCCCGTTGTTGATGGTAGGTCATTTTATTCCCCATCGCGCGGAAAAGATAGGTGCATAACCAGCCAATTAAGCCAGCAATCAAGAAAACTTGACTCCAGATACCAGCATTCTGACTATCTAAACCTACTACTTGCAAACCCACATAAGCCAAGCCACCGGCGACAAAAACGCCGAAGCCAATACCAATCGCGTCAATACGTCGCATGAGAATTATGACCTACCAATCTTAATTTAAGCAATTTTTCGCGGACGGGGGTTCAAATTCACAAACGGGGAGAGAACTAGCAACCCTGGAAAGAAAAAGAACACTAAAAAGTACATAAACACCCGTTCCACAGAACCACAGGTATACCATCTTAAACTCAAGTAGAAAAAGACAGCAATGGGGATTACCAGCAAATAAGCGCCAGCCAAACTCAGATACAGTAGTGCTACAACCATATTCCTTACCGCAATTTGAACTATATTTGGTGCATTCACTTCCCATGATATGCCCAATGGCTGGTTTGAGGAAATCGGTAATTCTGTTATTTTCCATCCCCCAAAAATAAATTGCCCAAAAATCGAAACTTGTGATATAGTGTTTTCCAGTCATCAAGCGTGAGCTAAATGGCTAACTTAAAATTTTGTTTCAGTGCTAAATGTCAAATATTAGCGTTAGCAAATAAAATTTTAAAATCTACTTGCCAAAAAAAAGCAATTAGTGGTATAACAGACAAGCGGGTGAATACTGCCTCAAAAACAGTAAATAACCTTACGGGAGCGTGGCGGAATGGTAGACGCTACGGACTTAAAATCCGTTGACCTTAAACGGTCGTGGGGGTTCGAGCCCCCCCGCTCCCATCTAAAAATTAATCGAAAATGCACCAAGTCTTTTGATTTGGTGCGTTTTTGTATTTAAAGATTTTAGGAACTTCTAATTAGAGACTTCCAATTAAAAAAATATCCCAAAATCTCTTGTGGTGCGGGCATCTTGCCCGCTAACAACACAAGGACGGGCAAGATGCCCATCCCACAAAATTGGATCATCTTTTTTGTGGAATTCTCTTAGAAGAACATCCTATCGCAAAACTTTAACTTTTGACCAAACGCCATTTTCATCTTCATCAAATCGCTTATGAACTTCATCCCAAGCCATTTGTTCAGATGTAAGCTTGTCCATATTATCATTCAGTGCAGTATTATAGCGTTCAATGAATATATTCTGAGCTTCTGGTGAAAGATGGGTGCGAACTTCAGGAGATAAATCATCTGAATTTTTGCATTTTCCAGGACAAGGATGAGGTAGTGTTTTGCCAATGATATTAATTTCTTCACCACCTGAACTTTCCAATAGTAATTGAAATTCGCCACTCCGATTGATCGGGACTTCGATCATTAATAAAAATTCACCAGCTTCTAAGCGGGTTTGATAAACCGTAGCTTTGTCTTCTGACATCCCCAAGGCAGTAAGAACTGATACCAAACCTGCCCCAGCACTACCAGCGAGCGCTCCACTTGCGGCCCCTAATAATATCGCTCCAATCGGACCTGCTGCCACAATTGGACCAACAAAGGGAATAAATAATACACCGACCCCAGTTAATAAACTAAGGAAAGAACCAAATAAAGAACCAAAAATCGCCCCAGTTCTTAATCCTCCCAAAATTACATCCCGCTTAGTAATAAAGCCAGCAATTCTGGTTTCTGATTGAAAATTTCTGCCCAAAACGGATATATAATCGCTGGAAACGCCTCTATCTAGTAACCGATGAATTACATCATCAATTTGTTTCTGTTCTTTAAATATAGATGAGATGGTACGCTCTGCTTGATATGTTTCTGACATTTGTCCACTCATTTTACTGTGATGATTGACTGTGCCTATAAATACTAATTGAATTAAATATTTTCTTAATCAATCTTTAGAGAGAATTGGCTGTAATATTCAATAGATAAATCTCATCCCAATAAAAAAATCCTAGAAGTTGCGAAACCCCGCTTTTGATGACTTTTGTAAATGCAGTTTCTAACTGCCGATTTAGTCAAATCCTTACCCAACTAAGTTTTTTATTAATTTTGGAAGATTTCAATTTCCCAACCTGGAGAATATATCACAGAACTTTATGCCCAAAAATTATAATTCCTTTCCCACAAATAACCACAATAAAAGACTAAAAGTAATTGCTATTGCCGCAATAGCATTGTCTTTTACAGCTTGTACTAACATCCCAAATCCACGCCAATTAAAAACCAATAGCGAACCCTTAAAAGTTGCCATTCCGACTAATCAAATTAATCCCAAATCACAACTACTAACTAAAGTTGAAAACCTAGATTTTACTGTCCCAGCTAAATATCAAGCAAAAACTATCTATAAAGTTGAACCCAGCAATAAAGAGAAAGTAATTGCTTTAACTATTGATGATGGTCCCTGGCCAAAAACCACCGGAGAAATGTTAGACATCCTCAAACTAAATAATGTAAAAGCTACATTCTTTTGGGTAGGAAGTGCCTTACAAGAAAATCCCGAAATTGCCAAACGAGTTGTAGCTGAAGGCCATGCTATTGGTAATCATACTTGGCATCATTGGTATCGAAAGATGGATGAAGCCACAGCTAAAAGTGAAATTGAAAAAACAAATGACCTTATTTATAAAACAACAGGTGTCAAAACATCATTTTTCCGTCCCCCTGGAGGCTATTTAAACAACGGATTAGCTGCTTATGCTAAAAGTCAGAAAAACTCCGTTGTTATGTGGTCAGTGACTTCAGCAGACACCGATCCGCGGGCAAAATATCAAGTATTTGTGAAAAATGTGATCAGAGATGCTAAACCCGGCGCAATTGTGTTAATGCACGATGGTGGCGGAAATCGGGAAAGAACAGTCAAAGCCTTGCCAGCAATCGTCAGCGGACTCAAACAGCAAGGCTACCGATTTGTTACAGTTCCTGAACTTTTAGAAATGCAGCCATGATCATCCTTACTCAGTGACGACAGAAGCACAAATTTGAGACTCTTGCCAAAGTTTATACAAAAAAAACTCAGTGCTGTAGCTCATAGTGGTGACAAATACACCGACAGCATCATGATTACCATCAGATAACCAAGAACCATCGAGGGTAACTTCTAAGTATTCAGGATCACAGTTAGATAAGCCCATAATTTCACTATCATGGCGATTTACTTCGGCTTTTAGTCTTTCTACTCCTGGCAAATCAAGAGGTAGCATAAAGGAAGCTGTGGTGGGTTCAATCCGCAAAGTTTGACTGACACGCAGTGCCAAAATCACTCTTTGGGCTACCCATTCCTCAAGAGATTGAGTGAGACACTCTAAATAAAAACAGTTTTCGGTGTAAGTTAATTTCAGCATTCCTTTTGCTCTCCTGTTATTCCAGGTTTGCTTGCATATCATTCCAAAACTTCTCAGCAAATATCACCGTTGGGTGAATAGGTGCTTTCGGTAATTTCCGCAAAGGCATTCCAGCTTCAGTGGGTGTTTTATTGCCTTTGCGAGAGTTACATTTTTCGCAGGCTATGACTACGTTATCCCAAGTATGTCGGCCACCTTTAGATCGGGGGATAACATGATCTAGGGTGAGATGTTTGTTAGTACCGCAATATTGACAACTGCTATGATCTCGTCGTAAAACCTCCCGACGATTGACTGGCGGAATTTTCCACATTCGTTCCGTAGCAGCAATTGTTAAGCGGATGTGCTTGGGTACAGACAGCACAAATCGAGATGAGTGAATTAACCAACCGTCTTCTGTCGAAAATTCTAATGGTTCGGCTTTATTGCTGACTAGCAACACTATCGCCCGCTTGATATTTATCCGACACAGTGGTAAGTAATTCTGGGAAAACACGACTACAGATTGCTCTAATACTTGGATTGCGCTTGTCACAGCCTAACTCCTTATAAAAAAACCCCCGCTTCTGTCTTAGACGCTGCGGGGGTTAACAATTGACCTGATGGTTTTGTCTTATTTTGGTACAGCATTTCTTTACCTGTACCTCCCGCGTTTGATCTCTATTTGTGGTTTTGTATTCAGCAAATTCATGCTGGGATATTTAAAATCATAATTGCCTTTTGTTCTTTGCCCTTGATGTTGGCTATCCTTGCCCATAAATAAATTCTCCACGTCCGCAGCAGCAAATTCCCAACTGCCGAGGCGTTTGGTTGCTTGTGAAGAGGTAGAGATGGGATAAATGGATTTCACAGAAAATTTCACCTATTGAACATTCCTTTAAACATACTACACTTGTATTACTATCCTGTCTATACCTATAAGGAGAAAAAATCATGCAGACCATTACACGCACCCCAACAACTGATATGGAAGTTACTAGTATTCGTCTAGAACGGAAACTCAAGGAGAAACTTAAAGATATCGCTGGTAATCAGGGATATCAGTCTCTAATTCGAGATATTCTCTGGAATTATATCCAGCAAAAATCAGGTGAGTGGAAACCGCGTTTTTCTAAATCTGATATTCGTGCTAGTATTGCTGCTGTAGCCCAACAAGATGAGCGTTGTGTCCTCACAGGTAAATTAATTGCATCACAACAGTCAATGTTATTGGGATTGACGAGGAATGGTGATATGGTTCCTCTGAGTCTTGAGAGTTTGGTTGATTAGTCGGTAATTTTAGTTAATTTTACCCAGACGCTACCTTAGTAACTGGGTAAAATACTAATTTTTAGATTTATTTAAGACAATTTCCTGGATTAATTCAGGTTTCCCGTGTTAATTCGGATGCAAAGCCTGAGATTTCCGGGTTAATTATAGAGGAATTACGGAAGACGTTAGACCTGAATCCTTACTTAGCTACTTTTTGCCCATTTTTTCTATTTTCTCTATCACTGCTAATTTCATTAACGATTTAACTAATAAATATAGACAAAAAGCACATACACAAAAAATTGCGATCGCCCAATTATGATACTTGACGATGATCAAAATTAACCCTGTCAACAGACTGAACCCTGTTAAACAAGCATAAATTAATGTTTTGACTGCTAGATAAATTCGTCCTAAGATGCGATCGCTTTCAACATTTTTAACTCTTAATTGTAACTCTCCTCTTTCAATTCTTTCCTCTAATTTCTTAACTAAAACTTCGGTTTTATTCGGTTTTGTCAGTTGATATTGAATAAAATCCCTAGCTTGATGGCTTAATTGAGCGATTGTACTTCCTTTACTTTTTGTGACTGCCAGACTTTTGATAAATGCCTGGGATAATACTGTAGGATTATATTGAGGCTCTAAAGTCCTGGCAATACCATCTAATGTAGTTATAGCTTTTAAAATAAATGTCATTTGAGCAGGTAAGCGAAATGGTTGCTGTTCAAACATTTCATAAAGTTCAATTTTTACCTCACCCAATGCTTTAACATCTAAAGGTTTATCGGTGAATTTATCTAATAAAAATGTGACTAATCTTTTTACTGGAGTCATATCTGGGACAGGTTCAAGTAATCCCATACTCATTAAAGTATTTACCACTTCATTGCTATCCTTTTTTAAAATAGCAAAAAAGGTTTTAATCATTTGATCTTTATCCAAAATTCCGATTTCTGCCATCATGCCAAAATCATAGAAGATAATACTACCATCTGGATTGACTGCCATATTCCCTGGATGGGGATCAACTTGGAAAAAACCATCTTGTAATAGTTGCTTTAAATAACAACAAATCCCCGTTTCATTTACCTGATGAATATTAATTCCGCAGGCTTCCAAAGCCGCTTTATCATTAATTTTAATTCCCGGTTTATATTCTAAAGTTAATATCTTCGTTGTTGTATATTGCCAATAGACTTTAGGGACAATAACTCGCGGATATCCATGAAAATTATCTCTGAATTTATCAGAATTTTTACCCTCTTGAATATAATCAATTTCTTGAAACAGCAAATCAAAAAATTCATTATAAATTGATTGTAAATTATACTTTCTTACCCCAGCCAAATATTTATTGCAAAACTTAATTAACTGTAATAATATTTTAAAATCTAAATTAAATAAAGCCTCTAAACCCGGACGTTGAACTTTAACAACCACCTCTTCGTTAGAGTATAATGTAGCCTTATGAACTTGACCTAAACTAGCAGCAGCCAAAGGATTAAATTCAAATTCTTTATAGATAAATTGTAGAGGTTTACCTAATTCTAATTCAATCATCTTAATTGCCTCTTGACTACTAAAAGCCGGAACTTGATCCTGTAAAGTTCCCAAAGCTTCTATATATTCTAGAGGCAATAAATCGGCACGAGTTGACAAAGTTTGACCAATTTTAATAAAAGTAGCACCTAAATCAATTAAAGTATTCACAAACCAAGTAGCGCGGTTTTTCTTATGTTCTAAAGAATCTTGAGGAAAAATACTATCCCACCACAGAAATAACATAAATTTAGCCGCAGCCCTGAAAATGTCTATTTTTCGGGCTAAGGTAGAATATTTAGTTTTTTGCCAACGAAACTTTTTAGACTTTGCCATCATAAATATAAACAAAATTTGATGTTTCCATGATTAATTGTTTATAATATAGCGGTAATTGTTGGCTATTTCTTTCCTAGCTCCTGAATAATTACACTGCATAGTATAAATTATTAAACACCGTCTCAATGAAGACTTGTAAACTAATCGTGTAGCAATTAGCCTGTGGTATATACAAGCAATTAATACAATAGTCCATACTAAACACGGTTGGGAAATGGACTTTTGCCAGATTACAAAAAACCTGGATTTCTAAGGGTTTAGCACTGCTAAACCCCTACCTAATAACAAAATTAAATCTTGTAAATATTCCGACACAGGAATCATAAAAACATCAAAGGGATAGAAAAAGAAAAATTCTTTCTCTATCCCTTTTATAATACCCCCAAGGGAATTCGAATCCCTGTTACCTCCGTGAAAGGGAGGTGTCCTAGGCCTCTAGACGATGGGGGCTTGTTTCTCTTCACTTTTAACAATATAGCGAGTTTTTTTGAGAATGTCAAGAGGTTTTGGAAAGATTTTTTTAGAGGAGGTGAAAAAGCCACAAAGTAAGGAGCAGGGGGAATATTTCTGGACTATTAACCCTGTCCTTTTGCCAAGAAAAATAAATTCTTGAGAAATTTCTAGTAGTCTGTCAAATTTATTTTGACGGGTTTTTGGTAGTGCGGGCATCTTGCCCGCGTCGCTTATATCTCAAGGCTTTAGCCCCTGAGCTTTACGCTTACCGGATATTTCTGTAAAGTTAATATTTATGATTCTTTAGAGAGGATTTTGAAATCAATGGCTCAAAATCTACAATATGGAAGCACCTTTTGAAATCACCCTCCAGATGGTGATCACTGTTTTTGCAGGCATTAGCGCCCAGGTAATGGCTGCATATTTCAAATTACCTAGCATCGTGTTACTACTCCTCTTAGGCATCCTTTTAGGTAAAGACGGGCTGGGAATATTACAACCGCATTTACTAGGCACAGGATTGGAAGTGATTGTTTCCCTAGCAACAGCAATCATTTTGTTTGAAGGTGGACTCAAATTAGATCGGCAGGAGTTGGGCAAAGTTTCCCTCAGTCTCCAGTTACTCGTCACCCTGGGAACCCTGATCACCCTACTAGGGGGAAGTCTTGCCGCCCACTGGCTAGGCGAATTTCCGTGGAATATAGCAGTTCTTTATGCGTCCATTGTTGTTGTCACCGGACCGACCGTAATTGGTCCATTAATTCAACAAATTAACGTAGATAGACAAGTAGCAACGCTATTAGAAGGAGAAGGAGTTTTAATAGATCCAGTGGGAGCTATCCTGGCTTACGTTGTCCTGGATACGATTTTAAACGGTGATACAGACCCCATTAATGCCATTATTGGTCTAATTTTACGTTTCGCTGTGGGTGCGGGCATTGGTGGCGTTGGTGGATATTTAATGAGTTGGATGTTTAAACGCGCCAATTTTATCTCCTTTGAACTGAAAAATCTGGTTGTACTGGCAGTTTTATGGGTGTTGTTTGCCCTAGCGCAAATGATTCGCTCTGAATCGGGAATTATGACCACAGTGGTAGCAGGTGCGGTGTTTGCTAACTCTTCAGTTCCCGAAGAGCGTTTATTGCGAAGCTTTAAAAATCAACTGACAATTCTCAGCGTTTCTGTATTATTCATCCTCCTAGCGGCTGATTTATCTATTGCCAGTGTCTTCGCTTTAGGTTGGGGGAGTTTATTCACCGTTTTGGTGTTAATGTTTGTTGTTCGCCCCATTAACATTATTTTGTGTACTTGGAATAGTGATCTAAATTGGCGACAGAAACTATTTTTAAGTTGGGTTGCACCCAGAGGCATAGTTTCCGCCTCTGTAGCGTCTTTATTTGCGATTTTACTGACGCAGAGGGGCGTTAATGGTGGTGATTCGATTAAAGCTTTAGTCTTTTTGACAATTATCATGACGGTTTTTTGCCAAGGTTTAACCGCTGGCTGGTTGGTTAAATGGTTACGAATTACCTCTAAAGATGCAACTGGGGCGGTAATTGTGGGTTGTAATCCTTTGGGTTTATTAATTGCCCGCTTTTTTCAAGAACGGGGAGAAAGTGTAGTGATGATTGATACTGACCCGGAACGTTTAGCCCAAGCTGAAGCCCAAAATCTCCGAGTGATTGCTAGTAGTGCTTTAGATGGGGAAATACTGGAAGAAGCTGGTATTGGTTCGATGGGGACTTTTTTAGCCATTACCAGTAATGGTGAAGTGAATTTTGTTTTAGCTCAACGGGCTGCTGAGGAATTTAATCCTCCCCGTGTTTTAGCTATATTCCCCCGACATCCTCAAGGATCTCCTTCGGAGAATAGTAAAGTTGATCAAGCTTTTGTCTCTGATTTACCAGTAAAAACTTGGAATGAATATTTGATGAATGGACAGGTGAAATTGGGAACAACTACATTAAATGCGGCAGAATTTGACTCTCAACAAGAACATATACAAGAAAAAATTCGAGATGGGATTTTAGTACCACTGTTGTTAGAAAGACAAGAACGTTTACAGGTAATGTCGGCTACTCAAGAATGGGAAATAGGCGATCGCATTATCTATCTATTATATGATTCCCGTCCTAATCTTTTAAAACTTCTTTCTGGTGCTAGTCAGTCTACACCGCTAACTATGGAAACATTAGCAGAAGTTGAAGAAGTAAAAGTTAAATAACTTTAGATTTTAGATTTTGGATTTATCCCCATAATCTTCTTCCTGCTTTCCCCTGCAATCTTTCATGGGTATCTTTTAGCAAAGTGGGAATATCTAAATTTTCTGGACATTTGGGCAAACAATCACCACATTCTGTACAACGGTTAGCTTTCATCCCTGGAAACCAATGACCAGCATTTTCAAACATTCCATAACGGTATTCTCCATAATCTTTCATATCATAAGCTAGGGCTAAATTTCGTAATCTTAAAACTTCGGGAATATGAATATTTTCGGGACAAGGTAAACAAGCATAACATTGACTACATTTATCAGTTAGTAAAACATGATTTTGCTGATGTTCTAATTTTTCAAAAATAGCA
The DNA here is from genome assembly GCF_009711925.1 of Dolichospermum sp. UHCC 0352. Lineage (NCBI taxonomy): Bacteria > Bacillati > Cyanobacteriota > Cyanophyceae > Nostocales > Aphanizomenonaceae > Dolichospermum > Dolichospermum sp. UHCC 0352. The sequence goes on from NZ_VIKY01000217.1 coordinate 56,929, forward strand.
ATTTCGGCTTTTGTTAATTCGTTATTATGATCAAAAAGTTCTGGATATATTACTAACTCTTCTGGTTTTGCTGGTCCTATACTCAAAGTATTAATGCGGTTATCACTTAGCAGAAAACGATAATTTAAATCTAATGGTGTGAATGGATAACAGATTTCTTTTAATGTTTGGGGTGGAGTATATAATTTTCCGCCTTTATCAGCAGGAGAAATAATAAAAACGCCCATATCTTTCTCTGTCGCTAACTGAATCGCGGGGGCATTATGTTGGAAAAAATAGTAATAATGGAGATTAACAAATTCAAATAAATCTGTATTTATAGCTGCTAAAATTATATCTAATGATCCGTGAGTAGAAAAACCAATATGTCGCACTCTTCCATCATTTAGAGCTTCCTCTACTGCTTGCATACAACCGTTTTTAGATTGTACCCATTCTAAATGTTGCCAAGTATTTAATCCATGAATTCCTAAACAATCCAGATAATCTAAATTCAAGCGATTTAAAGATTCATCAATATACCGACGCATAGTGTCAGCATCTGGTGTTGGGAGAATTTTAGTAGTAATATAAATTTGATTACGGGGTACTGATAAACCAGCTTTTATAGCTTTACCCAAATATGCTTCACTATCACCATAACCTCTAGCTGTTTCTAAATGATTAATTCCTAAAGATAAAGCTTTTTCAATGGTCTGTTGGACATTTTCACTATCAGTTAAATAGCGCATTGTTCCCAAGGAAAAAACAGAAAGATGTAAATTAGTTTTACCAAAACGACGATATTGCATAGCAGGTAACTAGGACTTATCTAATTGATTGAAGATATATCAATAAAAAGTAGTGTAGGGTGGGCAATGCCCGCAAAAACCAGCATACTGTCAGAAGTTGGATATTTTGTTGTTCATAATTTTTTTGTCTGAATATTGAGTTAGAAGGGATTATTATCCATAAAACTTTTTATTTTTGCATTAAGTCTTTTTTCAGCTTCACGCTTCATGATCACTGCTTCATTTTTAGCATTTTGAATTAGTTTATCATTTTCTTCTTTAATAGGTTTCTCATTGTCCATCAGAAGTTTTGCATAAAAAAGTCCAAACAAAAAAATCAGAAATGCAAAAAATGGAACCTGAAAAACAGTAATTATTAATATTAAGCCAATAGCAAGACAACCGCACCCCCATTTTGCATCATTATTTTCTTTTCTCTTTTTTCCTTGTTCTGTTGCATCAGCAATAAGTTGATCAGCTTTTCCTTCTATCTCTGGTATTGATTTTAAATAACTACTCAGTTCAGAAATGAATTTATTCAGGTATACACGGTCACGGTATAGGGCTAAATTTAGTTTTGCACCTGTGCAATCTTTAATAATTTGCAGAAGCCTAAATAAATCTTCAGCTTTCCAAGATGTTCCACAATCTAGACAAGCATTGACATTTCTATCTTCACCTGTAACAGCCCCAACTGCCGCACCTACAACACCAAATAAAGCATATCCGACTATGGCATTTCCCCAATTTACATCAGTTTCCTGTTTAAGTTGGATGTGACCAGAACCACAATTAGGACAATTAGCCATAACAGAACCCCTTTGATACTGCTTACTTACAGTAGTATTACATTTGTCTAATCATAATGCAATTGTTAAATTAACTTTTTGACACACCTGGAGATAAACGCTAAAAAATTAAACCCAAAAACAAAACCCCCTCTAAATGAATAGAAGGGGCATTGTTGTTAAATAATAAACCTGGCATCGAGCTATTTTCACGGAGGGCTACCCCTAAACTATCGTCGCCGCAGCAGCGTTTCACCTCTGAGTTCGGGAAGGGATCAGTGTGGTTCCACCGCGCCATAGACACCAGGAAAGAATTAAAAATTAAAAATTCAGAATTAAAAATTAATTACCGATTTTTAACTTAGGGTATTCACAACCCTGAAGACTGCAAAAAGAACGAGAATCAGCAGTGATAATTAACCACCAAAAACCTTCATTTTTAATTTTTAATTATCAATTTTTAATTGAATTAGAGGTCAAGCCCTCGGTCTATTAGTACTCCTCAGCTTCATACATTACTGCACTTCCACTTAAAGCCTATTAACGGGTGTTCTGCCCGTGACCTTACCTACAAATTGTAGTGAGAGTACTCATCTTGAGGTGGGCTTCCCACTTAGATGCTTTCAGCGGTTATCCTCTCCGCACTTGGCTACCCAGCGTTTACTGTTGGTACAATAACTGGTACACCAGCGGTGCGTTCCTCCCGGTCCTCTCGTACTAAGGAGGACTCCTCTCAATACTCTTGCGCCTGCACCGGATATGGACCGAACTGTCTCACGACGTTCTGAACCCAGCTCACGTACCGCTTTAATGGGCGAACAGCCCAACCCTTGGGACGTACTTCCGCCCCAGGTTGCGATGAGCCGACATCGAGGTGCCAAACCTCCCCGTCGATGTGGACTCTTGGGGGAGATCAGCCTGTTATCCCTAGAGTAACTTTTATCCGTTGAGCGACGGCCATTCCACTCTGCGCCGTCGGATCACTAAAGCCTACTTTCGTACCTGCTCGACTTGTCAGTCTTGCAGTCAAGCTCCCTTTTGCTTTTACACTCGTCGCACGGTTTCCAAGCGTGCTGAGGGAACCTTTGCGCGCCTCCGTTACCTTTTAGGAGGCGACCGCCCCAGTCAAACTGCCCACCTGAAACTGTTCCCCAACCGGCTGACGGTCGTGGGTTAGAATTCTAGCTTCGCCAGAGTGGTATCTCACCGTTAGCTCCCTATTCCCCAAAAGGAATAGTTCACCGCTTCCCACCTATCCTGCGCAAGCGAAGCCCGAACACAATTCCAGGCTACAGTAAAGCTTCATAGGGTCTTTCTGTCCAGGTGCAGGCAGTCCGTATCTTCACAGACATTCCTATTTCGCCGAGTCTCTCTCTGAGACACCATCCAGATCGTTACGCCTTTCGTGCGGGTCGGAACTTACCCGACAAGGAATTTCGCTACCTTAGGACCGTTATAGTTACGGCCGCC